>JBKJRA010000254.1:0-2794 GCA_046594975.1 Pyrinomonadaceae bacterium
GAGATAGATGAGAGCCGGTTTGTCTAATATTTCAATGCCATCGAACAGATTTGCTTCGGCTAGGTCGCCGCGACGACGCTGCAGCTCGATCTTTCGCCAGTAATCGGCGGCCTGAAATATCATCTCGCGGTCGGGCTGCGTTTTTAGCTCGATGATGACGAGCCGTCCGTCACGGCGAAGAGCGAGCAGGTCGATCTTGTCATTGGAAGAGCGGAATTGGTTGTAGATCGGCGAGAGGATGATGTTTGCGTCGAGCAGTTTGATATTGCGGCGGAGAATGGCTTCGAGCCATGCTTCGGGAGCGGTGCGGTAATATTCGTGGCGTTTGTTAGGAGCATTTTGCGAGCGATTTGTTTTAAGATTTCCGACCAATTCTATGAGATCATCACGTGTCTCATCATTCAATATCTGCCGCTCTCGTCCGATGCCGAACCACGCTTTTTCGACGCCCGTCATCGTTCTTACACGGGCGAATGGTAGTCCCATAAACCGCAGCGTTTCGCCTTGTTTCGAGTAGATGATGTCGATCTCGTCAGGCGATAAATCGATGATCTTCGCGGCGGTCGTGCTTGGCTCAGGCGACTCGGGTAGCGTGAGCCGCTTTGACTTTTCACGCCACAGATCTCGGATCTTTCGTTTTGGTAATTCGACGAGGCGGACAGGTTCGTGCTTGCGGTTTATCTCAAATACTGTGATCTTCGCCTTCCAACGCTCGATCAGCAAAGCGTGCAGCTTTTGCGCATTTTTCGCGTGCCGCTTTTCGCAGATGATCCATATCTCGTTGACAGGTTTATTTTTGCGAATTGAAAGTTTTTCGAGCCAGAGAAAAGCTGAGGTAAAGACCGCCTCGGCGACAAGCTTGCCGGTAACATCGGCGATAGCTGCAAGTGGAGTTTTGTCTGCTGTGTAAAAGTTGATCTGTGCGAGGCGTCCATTTGATTCGTTGAGAGCGACGCGTCCGAGTTTTGTTTCCGGGAAACTCGATTCGATCAATGCTGCGATCTCGTTTGCTTTTTCGAGGCGTGCAAGCTCGATCTCGGCGGTCAGCTCAGCGGCGGATGCACGCGGCACGAGCCGCATCGTCTCGCGCTTTTGAGCAAAGGCACCGGCAACGTCGATCTCGATCTCGCTGCCGTCAAACAAGTAATTTTTAAGCCGCCACGAGTGAAATCCTTTGTCATCGAGAAAGCCAAAATGTGCCTTTTCGCCGTCGAGACTGACATCAATTTCGTGCTTTTCGAGCGGAAAGGTTTTGCCGTATTCACGGACGAGCAGCCATTCTTGCTGGCCGTTAATGATCTCGCTTAATTCGTCTATATTCACCATTTATGATTAGCGGTAAAGTATCGCATCATCGCACCGGCCCAGTCGGCGTAGCCTTGTTCGGACGGGTGAATGCCGTCGGCGAAAAACCCCTCGAGCCGGACATCGACCGGCTGCGGGTAATAGAAAACGCGGTCCATGTCGCGTGTAAACTCTTTGATATTGGCGTCGTGCATCTGCGAGAGTGCCCACAGGATAGACTTTGCGGGGTTTGGTATCGCAGGCGTGTATTTGATCATCGGGCAGTTTGACAAAAATATCACCGCGTCCGGATTTTTCGCCCGCAGGATGCCGAGCAGCTCGATCATATCCCGCCGCCATTTTTTCGGGCTGCTGAGCCGCATAACGTCGTTGCCGCCGAGGCCCACGAGGACGTAATCAAATGTCTCGTCCGGCATCAGCGGCACAAGTTCGTCGATCGTCCTGCGAGCCGTAACGCCATTTTTGCCTAACACTTTCCACGCGACGGGCCGCAAGATGTGTTCGCTCAAGCCATTGGCAAACTGCCCCGCGAGAGCGAGTTCGTGGTTGCGAGCCCCGAGCCCCGCGACGGTCGATTCGCCAATAACATACAGCGTCGCCGGATCGTCGCCCGTTCCTGCCAGCCCGAATTTATCGCCCGCAGCGTCGGGCAAAACGCCGACCTTTTTACGCGTTATTTGCCCCTGCAGATACAAAAACGGGGAGATCGGGGTGATCGCCAAGGCTCCGAGCATAAATCTTCGCTGCCAGCGGGATAAATTTTTTGTGCCGTTGTCCATATCAAACGTCCCAAGCGGGCGATATGTTAGAATTTAAAGACTCCGATGTTTTTGTCAAATCCGCGTAGATCATTACTTTTCATTGCTCTCTTCCTTGCCTTTTTGCAGGCTTGCGGCGGCTCGCAAACCCCTCAAAACAAAGACATATCGCTGACAGGCGAGACGAAGAGCGAATTTCCGTTTTCTGCCAAGGAGCCTGAGGTCTATCAGGGCGATCTTGTGACCATCAGCGGTGAAGCAGAAGATCATTACTTTGTCGCGAGAAAGGGCGATAAATGGCGGTACGACGTCTTTCGCGGTGCCGAGCTGTCAATGTCGCAGATACGTGCGGACAAAATGTACGGCATCGATCACCAGAAAAAGACCTATTGGGAAATATCTCAGCAAGGCCATGCCGCAAGCGACGCTCGTGATATGACGCGCAGCTTTTTTCGGGGCCACGAGTATCGCGATTTTGACGAGATCGGCAGAGAAGGCACGCTTATCAAATACAAGGTCCGCGATCCCGGCGAGGCAAAAGGCGATGTCGTCATCACGGTCGACACCGCGAGCGGCGTGGTCGTCAAACACGAATTTATGTCGCAAGGTAAACAAACACCGGATTTTGTGTATGAGGTCAGAAACCTGAAAATAGAAGTGGAAGATAGTATTTTTGATATTCCTCAGGGATATAAAAAAGTGGTGTCGAGATAAACAATAATGAGCGATTC
>JBKJRA010000294.1:0-3993 GCA_046594975.1 Pyrinomonadaceae bacterium
GTTTGGCGGCGTCGCACGTTTTAACGAAGACGGCTATATGCGTGCCTCCGAAAGCGTGACCGGCAACTCGTGGTTTATTTGCACGCTGTGGCTAGCGGAATATTACATCGCCCGTGCTAAAAGCCGTGAAGACCTCCAGCCTGCACTTGATATCCTCAACTGGGTCACCGAGCGGGCGTTACCGTCGGGCGTTTTGGCTGAACAGATCGATCCGCTTACGGGTAAACCAGTGTCCGTATCGCCGCTGACGTGGTCACACTCGACTTTCGTCGCGACGGTTCATAGCTATCTAGAGAAAAGAAATTCAATGCAAAGAATTACTTAACAGGATATACAAGATGCTCAGGATAGCAACAACCAACGCTACCTGAATAGTTAGCTAATTTGGTTGATCGTCTTAATTTCTCCCTTTGCGTCTTAGCGACTTGGCGACTTTGCGTTAAAATTATCTTAATGCGAAAAGCAAAGATCCTAGCCACGCTCGGCCCTGCGTCAAACACCAAAGAGCTCATCGAAGCAATGCTCCTTGCGGGGCTCAATGCCGTGCGTATAAATATGTCGCACGGCGCCCAAGATGATCACGCCGTGACGATAAAGATCGCACGCGAAGCCGCTACTGCGTTGGGTAAACCGCTGTCTATACTCGTCGACCTGTCAGGACCCAAGATCCGCACCGGCAAGATGAAAGGCAGCCGTCCCGTCGTCCTGCACGAAGGCGAGCCTTTCACAATCACGAACCGCGAGATCGAAGGCACCGTCAGCGAAGTTTCGACCAATTTCGATGGTTTGCCAGGCTGTGTCGAGATCGGAGCGAGGATACTGATCGACGACGGCGCTATCGAGTTAATAGTTGATTCGAAAACAGAAACTGACGTGACAACCCGCGTCATCACCGGCGGAGTTTTGTCAGATCGTAAGGGCATCAATCTGCCAAACACGCCGCTGCCGATACCGTCGCTGACGAAAAAAGATCACGCTGATCTCGAATGGGCGATGATACAAAATGTCGATTACATTGCGCTTTCGTTCGTCCGCACTGCTGACGATTGCCGCGAGGTCAAGGACCTCATCAAAAAGCTAAACACGCGTAAATTAGGCCGTGCCCAGCTCGTCGCCAAGATCGAAAAGGCTGAGGCTATCGCCAATCTCGACGAGATAATCTCCGCGACAGACGGCGTAATGGTGGCGCGCGGAGACCTCGGCGTCGAAACGAGTGTAGAGCTGGTGCCTGTATATCAAAAACGTATTATCGAAAAGGCCGTGGCGGGTGACAAATTTGTAATTACGGCGACGCAGATGCTCCAGTCTATGATCGAAAATCCTTTTCCGACGCGGGCTGAGGCTTCGGACGTTGCGAATGCAGTATGGGACGGGTCCGATGCCGTGATGCTATCCGCTGAGACTGCCTCAGGCAAATATCCGCTCGAAGCGATCCGCACCATGGTCCGCATTATCGATTCGGCGGAAACCATTAAGGCCGATCAGTTGAGAAAGCCGATCAAATTTTTACAGTCGCCGTCTCGACGCACGAGCCAAGCACTCTGTAAAGCGGCCGCCTACGCCGCCAAAGAGATGATGACCGAAAAGGTCGCCGTCTTTACCGAATCAGGCCTGATGGCACGCCGCTTGTCCACCGTTCGTTCGGGCTTGCAAACGTTCGCTTTGACGACCTCGACTGATGCTTACAACCAACTCTCGCTCATCTGGGGAGTGCAGCCATTTTGCCATGAACACGGTGTCACCGCCAACGAAATGCTCGAGATCGGTGAAAAGACACTGCTCGACGCATCGGTCGTCGAACCCGGCGAAACACTTATAATGATGGCCGGCCGCCTCTCGGGCCGTGGTCTCTCCAGCTCCGTCGTAGTCTGGTCCATCGGCGAACGAGTCGCACGACGATAACTCTCAAGATTTTTGCCACGAAGGACACTAATAAGACTTTTTCTTAATTCGTGCTATTCCCGGCTAAATTGCTTTCGGATTAGGAATGAAACTTTGACGCGACATTTTCGCGGCCCCAGCGGAGAGTTGTTGCCATCCAGACGAGTTCGTCGAGAAAGCCGTTGATGCGTTTGTTGTAGGCGTCGTCAAGGAGATTGCCGTCGTCGTCGAATTTTGTCTTGATAAGCGGGAAATTGAGATCGCTGAACGTCACTGCGAGGCCGAGTTCGCGGACCATCGGCACACACGATTCGATCACACGCGTCCCGCCCCACGGCCCTGCCGATACGCCGACAAACGCGACCGCTTTGTGAATATATTCTTTCAACAACAGGTCAAGGACGCTTTTCAGCGAGCCGGGGTAGCCATGATTATACTCCGGGGTCACGATCACCAAACCGTCGGCTTTGATAATAGCGTCCCGCCATTCAGGAAAATCGCCGCCGATCTCCGTGCCGTAATTGTCATGCGGTAACTTGAAATCACACACATCAAAAAGCTGTGTCTCGATATCATCATGCTCGCGCATCTTCGCGCAAACCCAATTAGCAACATTGCCGCTTTCGCGGTTTTTTCGCGGTGTGCCCAGCAGCACAGGAATGAATAGTTTGACCATAAATATTTATTTTTTCTCAGCAATAGTTAGTATTCTTAAAATAACATCAACGCGTAGCCGCGATTCTGATAGTTTATCAGGACAAGATAAGCGTCACTGGCGACTGTTATGTCAGACGATAATATTTTCGGGTCAATGTGTTCGGCGGCGAGATGTTGACCGCATACCAACAGTGTGACGCCTTGCTTTTTCAACTGGGCGAGTACAGGCAGATTCGGATTATCTATCCCATGTTTCGCACGATAATGCGCATTGTCAAGAATGCCGTCCACAGCAGGGCCGTGGAAAACTACCACAAATCGTCTATTGCTTTCCGGCACTTTACCGACCGCAAGATCATTTAAGACGCCGCCGACAGCATTAATAACAGGCAAAATAGCATCAGGTTTGGCGGATATTTTCGTGCCGTCAAAGATCGACCGGTAAATTGTCCTTGAGTCGGGTGCAACAGCTGCCTTTGGGATTAGGACGTAGCCGTCAGCTTGCGGTATAGCAGGTGCCCTTGGAGCAGGCCACGCTTGGGCAAACGCATTTAATGACAACAAAACCAGAATTACACACAGAATGCAGGCTCTTAATACCATTACATACCTCCTGACAATAAATTCCAATGTGGGTTAGATTATATTACTCCGCGCCGAGAACTTGAGCAACAGTCTCTTTCTTGAGGCCGTTGCTGTAGCGTTTATTATATTCAGAAAGCGAAATTTGCGGGTCGCGCCAGGCGTCTAGTAGGGCCGTTTGATGGACGCACTGGATGGTGCAGGTTGGGGCACACCATTTTTCGGTGTGGTATTCGCGTGTCAGGTCGCTTTGGGTGTATTCGAGGAGCGGAATACCGGGTGTGCCTCTTTGTTGTGAGCACCAACTGACTATACCGTCTTCGGCAACGTATAGGTAACGCGAACCGGCGCGGCATTTCCAGACGTGTTCTTTGCCCTCGACGAGGTCATCCTGAAACCAGTTCCAACGGGCGTAGCTGCGTGCTCCTTTGTCCTTGATCTCTTTGTAAACTTCTTTTTCACGGTCGGTCAGCCCTTTATTAAGCCCGTCGCCGTCGTGAATAACGCCGACCGTCGAAGAAAACCCTAGCTCGCGTGCGCGGTTAGCGATCTGCAAAGCCTCATCAGGATTTGCCACACCGCCTCCGACTACGGAATTGATATTGACCTTAAATTTTGCGTGGTCTCGCAGATTTACGAGCTTGCCATCGAGAACCTTGAGGCTTTTTTTCGAAACGTCATCGGGCGTTACGTTGTCGATCGAGATCTGGAGATAATCGAGGCCGGCCTCGTTGAGCTTTTGTATCTTATCGACCTGAAAATAATAGCCGTTCGAGATCAGGCCGGCGATCATTCCATGGTGACGAATGCGGTCAATTATCTCGTAGATCTCAGGGTGCATCATCGGCTCGCCGCCCGAGATCGTAATGACCG
>JBKJRA010000156.1:0-7701 GCA_046594975.1 Pyrinomonadaceae bacterium
ACACTCGGCCATACCGCGTTTGTCGATGTCGCTCATCGTAAAGAAATTGTCCCGCAGCCCCAACTTTTCTATCTGAGCACGTTCACCCTCGTCGATGTCGCGTGCTCCGACGTGTGCAAAGTATTTGGGGGCTAACTTGGGCGAATATCCGCACAGACCTGTTAATTCATCGTTGCCGTGACCGAGTATCGTCGCCAGCGGCATCCCGTGTATGTTTCCCGAAGGCGAAGTCTCAGGCGTATTGATGTCCGCATGAGCGTCAAACCATATCAACCCGATCTCATTTCCCTGTTCGCGGTGATGAGCGGCTATCGCGGAGAATGTAGGTATCGCTATCGCATGATCACCGCCCAATACAATAGGAAATTCACCGTTTCCAAGTATCTCAGCGAGCGATGCGATGATATTTGCACTCGATGCAAGCATTTCAGGCAGATGTCTGGGATGCCCCGCAGGAGCATTTTCGTCCGGCTGGACAATTACAGCGTCGCCATGATCGGTCACTTCATATCCGAGTGAACGAATATGATCCGCCAGATGCCGCCCGCGTATCTTAGACAGCCGCATCGCATTTACACCAAGCTCACTTCCCGTCTGTCCGGCCCCAAATCCCAGCGGAACCCCGAGTATCCCTGCTTTTTTATTACTCATAAATAAAAACCCGGTCGCAACCGCTCCCGGTTCTGATAATTATTCTTCGCCAAACTTGTCAGCAAAGAGCTTTTCGATCAGCGACATGACTTCGCTTTCGTCTTCGCCGTCGGCAGTGATCATTAACTCGATCCCGCGACTGGCCGCAAGATGTAGCACGCTCAAAATGTCTTTCGCATCAGCCGTCTGCCCCGTGTCTTTACGCTGTAGAGTCACCGAACATTTGAATTTGTTACCAAGACGCACAAGCTGAGCCGCCGCACGCGCATGAAGCCCCAATGTATTTGTCACCAACAGGTGTGCCTCAAGCATCTTTTCTCATCTTTTGCGGCACAAGCAACGGTTTTGCACGGCAGATCGCCTCTTTTCCCTGCGCCTCGACCTCGATCGCAAGTTCTTCGAGCGTCACTTCGCGGTTAAACGACGCGACTTTAATGACCATCGGCAGATTTACACCCGTCACGATCTCGATGTCTTCGCTATCGATAAACATCGCTGAGATATTGGTCGGTGTCCCGCCAAACATATCCGTCAGCAGCAAGACGCCGACGCCCTGCGACACTTCCTTGATCGCCCGAGCGATCTCAGCTTTCGCCATCTCGACATCATCATGCCACCCGATCGAAACGGCAGTGATATGGCTCAGATCGCCGACGACAGCCTCAGCCGCAGACAGCAATTCGTTAGCAACTTGTCCGTGAGAGACAATTACGCCACCGATCTTTTTCTTTTCACTCATAAAACTAAAGGCTACTTTGCCATGTCGCGATGAGTTACCGAAGTGTCAAACTCATTATCTTTCAATACTTTACGGATGCTGTTCGCGACAAACACCGACCTGTGCCTCCCACCCGTGCATCCGACACCTATTGTCAAATAAGATTTTCCCTCACGCTGGTATTTTGGCAGCAGATATAGCAGCAGATCCGTAAATTTCCCTATCGTCTCCGCAACCTCCGGCTGTTGATTCAGATATTTGATGATCGCCGCATCCTCACCGGTCAAATGTTTCAACTCTTTCTGAAAATACGGGTTCGTCAGATGCCGCACGTCAAACATCAGATCGACCGTCCGCGGATTGCCGTATTTATGACCAAAGCTGACGACCTCGACCTTAAGCGGCACGCCGTCTTTTGACCCGCTAAACTTCTGAACGATCAAATGCCGCAGCGTGTGGACCGTATGTTCGGACGTATCAATTATCAGGTCAGCGAGCTTGCGTATCTCCGCGAGGGCCTTGCGCTCGGCACGGATCGCCGACAGCAGCCCTTTACCGTTATCCGCCGGATGCGGCCGCCGCGTCTCGGAAAAACGCCGCTGCAGCACATCGTCAGAAGCCTCAAAAAATACAACAAACGGAGCAAGATTACGCTTTACCAGCTTTTGCAGTTCGCCGGGAAACTCCGCTAGGAAATGCCGCTCGCGTATGTTTATCACCAGAGCCGCCTTTTCGATCGCAGGGTTCCGCATGTCTGCCGCAACCAACAGGCGCCCAAACGTCGAAAGCAGCGTCAGCGGCAGATTATCGACGCAAAAATAGCCTAGATCCTCAAACGAATCCGTCGCCGAGCTCATTCCCGAACCGCTTAGGCCCGTGATTATCACAAAGCCTGGCAGATCGTCATTCGCTTGCTTGTTTTTTGGCATAAGCTGTAATTAAATGGCCTAAGCTGCTTCGTTCGCCGTTTCGAGATCGATCGCGATCTCCGAGGCTTTGGTGGCTTTATGCGATTTATCAATAACCTTGTCTTTTAGCCGACGAGCCTGCTTTTCTATCTTATCTATCGTCTGCGATATCGACTGATACATATCGCTGACGCTAGTCTCTGCGGTTAAAACATCACTTCGCCAGTTAATAATTACTTCTGAACGGCTCATTCCCCGCTCAACCTCTATAATAACGTGTGCCTTCGACGCTTTGCCGTCAAAGATCGACTCGATCTTCGCAAAATGGTCCTCAATATGTGACCTAATAGCGGGTGTAACTTCGATATGACGTCCTGTAACTTCGATATTCATTTTATTTCCCTTAATGTAACCCGGTCATTAAATAACGGTTTTCCGTTCTCTCGATCCGGCAATGTTTAATTGATCGCGATACTTTGCGACCGTCCTTCGTGACAATTTGACACCGTCTTTCGCAAGAATACGAGCTATCTGATCGTCAGTAAGAGGCTTTTTCGTATCTTCTTCCTCGATCATTTTCTTGATATTAAGCTTTAGAATGCGGGTAGAAACCTCTTCACCCTCTTCATTTAGCATCCCTTCGCTAAAAAAACGCCTCAACTCGATAACGCCCTGCGGAGTGTGAGCATATTTTCGGTTAACGACACGGGAGATCGTTGATAAATGCATTCCGATATCCTCGGCGACATCCTTTAGCATCATCGGCTTGATCTGTTCGACGCCATGATCCAAAAACGCCCGCTGTCGCGAAACTATACACTCGACCACTCGATAGATCGTCTGGCGCCGATGCTCAATATTTCGAAGCAGATCGACCGCTGACCGAACCTTATCTTTAATAAAATCCTTTGTTTCCTTGGTCGTCTCAGACTGGTCGAGCAATTTGTGATATGTCGGACTGATCCGTAACCGCGGGCTGCCGTCGTCCGCAAAAAATATCACATAATCTTCGTCCAACTTCTCAATATAGACCTCAGGGGCAACGTATTGAGCATCTTCAGACGAATATTGTCGTCCAGGATATGGATCAAGCTGGCGGATCTTTGCTATCTCGCGGTCAAGAGTGTGCATATCCACGCCGGTTGCTTTCGCAAGATGCTGCAAACGGTGCGGTAGTAGGTCTTCGAGATAGTCTGATACAAGTCTTGCTGACAGGTCATTTTCGCTCGCGCCGTTTGCCATAAGCTGGGCAAGGAGACATTCCTTAACATCGCGGGCACCGCAGCCGACGGGGTCAAGTTGCATCACGGCCTGACGTGCCTCTTCGACAGTGTCTATTGAGCAAAGACTGCTTTCGGCGATCTCTTCGTGTGAAGCGGACAAACGACCGTCTTCGTCAAGATTGCCGATGATCTGTATCGCGGCTTCCTCATGCTGGCCGTTAAGACTGAGTAAGTTAAGTTGCCACTCTAGGTGTTCGCTTAGGCTTGGAGCATGAGTAAGAAATTGCTCAAAACTCGGAGCATCGTCTTTATATTCAATCTCCTGGGTGCGATAGCCAGGGTCGAGATAATCCTGAAACTCACGTCCGTAATCGATCTCATCGAAAGAATCCGATGTTTCTGTATGAACTTCTTCGCCGTGTTCCGTGTCGCCGACCACCGTGGAATCAAACCCGTTTTCCGACGGTGCTCCGGCGTCAAACGCCTCAAACTCATCCATTGACTGTCCTGCAGCGATCATCGTATCGGATGTAGGGTCGTTGCCGTTCTCAAATTCGGCATCGTGGCCGTCCGAATTTTGGTCAAGAATATTGTCGGCGATCTCCTGCATTTCATCGCCGGATTGTACCTCTTCGAGGATCGGATTAGTCACCATTTCCTGCTCGACTAGCTCCGCCAGCTCCATCGATGTCATCTGCAGCATCTCGATACGCTGCCGCAATTGCGGCGTCAATACCATTTTTTGCTGGAGTTGGTGAGTTAGTCGTAAGGATGACATATCCGGTTCGAACGGCCGATAAAGGTCAAGGAGAGACAGCTACAGGCAAATACTGTTCCTAAACAGAATTATACAGATTATGAAATGAAAAAGAAAAGTTTTGAGACTACAATTCAAACCTTTCGCCCAAATATAATCGCCGGACATCAGCATCCTCGACCAGATCTGACGGTTTGCCCGAACGGAGGATCTTCCCCTCGGACATAATGTAAGCGCGATCAGTGATTCCGAGAGTCTCGCGGACGTTGTGATCGGTAATGAGAATGCCGATGCCTTGCTGTTTGAGATATAAAATGATCTCGCGAATATCATCTATCGCGAGCGGGTCGATGCCGGCAAATGGCTCATCGAGAAGAATAAATTCGGGTTCGGTCGCGAGACACCGCGCGATCTCGACGCGTCGGCGTTCGCCGCCGGAAAGAGCTTCGCCCCGAACTTTGCGGACGTGATCCACGCCGAACTCCGCAAGCAGCTCGTCGAGCCGCGTAAAACGCTGCTCACGCGACATCTTCATTGTTTCAAGCACGGCGAGGATATTTTGCTCGGCCGTAAGTTTACGAAAGATCGATGGCTCCTGCGGCAGATAGCCTAATCCTAGTCTCGCACGCAAGTAAACAGGCAGCGAAGTAATATTACGGCCATTTAACAATATCTGTCCGGTCGCTGCACTTTCCAGTCCGACGAGCATGTAGAACGTAGTGGTTTTGCCTGCACCGTTCGCACCTAAAAGACCGACAACCTCGCCTTTATGGACGTTGATGCTGACATCATCGACGACGCGGCGGCGTCCGTAGGTTTTTTGCAGGCCAGTGCCGGAAAGCATCGCTTCGTCCGGCTGATGGCCGTTTGTATTCTCGGTCTCTGACATTAAATTTATTGTTTAGGATCGATCTTATAGGTTGAACGTATACGACCCGCGCCGCTGGGCTTTGCTTTGCCTGTGCTGATAACGCGATTTTCACGCATCATAAATGTTAATTCTGATGCTTGCGAAGATCCGTTTGTCGAATCATTGATCGACGCCGGGCTGCCCCGCAATATTGCTACCTCATCCGCCGAAGTGTATTGTACCCAATTTCCAGTCGCCCGGCGTCCCGGTTGGGTAATTACCACATCATTTTCAGCAACGGTTTTGGAAAGTTCGTTGTTTTCATTCAAATAAACGTCTGCCGAGGCTGATGTTAGCCGATCTGTTCCCTGCCGGATATCTACATTTTCACGGTACTGAATTAGCCGCGTATCCCGGTCGTAAGCCATCGTTTTCGAAGTGGCGAAAACCGGAACGGTGCCCTCTTTGCCCTTTGTTTTTTGCTTAGCGTTATAGATAACGCTCTGGACATTGCCATCTGCCAAGAATTTACCTTGGTTCTGAAGAATGGTCAATTTATCAGCTCTGACATAATTATTCTCCTGCCAGCCGCGGGCATTGCCTGTATAAACTCCAGTCTCAGCAGCGTGGTCAAATTCGGCATTGTCGGATGTGACAAACACAGGCTTATCAGACGAAGCGAACGGAGCCGCATTGCCCATTTGCTTGCGGCTGTAATATGTTGTGCTTACACCGCCGCGAAGATACGACTTATTGTTCTTTGTATCCCAATCGATCTCGTGTGCCTTTGCACGAGCCTTAGAATCCCAAACCGTAGGCTCACCGCCGCGAAGCCTTACAGTTTCATCAGATTGTGTAAATGTCAGCTGTGACGCAATTGTATTACGGTCAAGCTCAGTAAATTTCGCATTCCCCGAGGCGTCAAATCGCTCTACATCCTTAGTCTGAGCGTTAAAATTCGCAGTTAATTGATCTGCAAGCAGTGTCTGAGTTCCACGATCTTTCTTTGCAACGGTCGGCATGCGAATGGTTTTAGTCTTTTTACCGCCGACACACGTTTTTGCATTGTTGCCGGTCGGATAAAACTCACAGTCAAATCGCGGTGCGTTTATTGTCGTCTTATAATTCACATCTGCGGCTCGAATCGGCTCTATGTAAAGCTCAGCATTTCCGATGGCTTCGGCGCGGCGAATATCTTTACCGTTGTCGTTGAAAAGTGTATTCACACTGTCAGCGGTTACACGTTTGTTGGCGGCATCTGCATTTCGATCCGGCACATCAAGCTGAATGGTCGTGCGGCCTTCGGTCAGCATTTTTTCAAGCAAACCCTCGCCTTTGAATGTAACGTGTATGGCCCGCGGAGCTGTCATGGTGACCAGTGAATATTCGGCCTTGCCGTTCGGAATAAGCTGAGCGTTGCTTTGGCCGATCGTGTTTGCGGATTGGAGTTGCCGTGCATCATTATATGTTGCGTTTAATTCCGGAGCGGCAATCGTAGTTGTGCGATCAGCAGTCGTTTGCTTTACAGATCCATTGCCTCGAACTACCGCGTATTTGACCTTTTTATCTGCGAAAAGATCGGCATTTATTACGTCGCCTTTTAGATAATCACTGCCCTGCGTGATCTCCGCTCCGCCGGTGAGCGACATTTTTAATGCACCCTGATCGTAGATCGCTTCCGATGCTTTAATATCCGTCGCTTTGTCGTTGGCTGTCGTTAAGATGTGAGCACCATTCTTTAACTCATATTTGTCTGCCTCTTTATCATAAAGGGCGTAACCTGCATCTATATTGCTTGGTATCGCACCGGCCTCGACGGACACGATATGGACATTATCAAATAGCTCAAACTTCTTGACCTGTGCATTTGGCGTTCCGTTCTGCATCTGCGGTTTCGCATCATCGCCCACAAGATACACAGTTGCCTTTTCTGAAGTAACATCGGTTTTGACGGCATTTCCCGTCGATTTTGATTTTGAATCAATGTTTATCGCTACACTGCCGTTGAGGTCGATCTTGTTTGTGATTTGATCGTAAGTAGCAGCGTCAGTCTTGATCTTTGCGTAGTGAACCCCTGATTTTACCATCTCCGGTGATTCGAAAGTCTCGATCTCAACATCCTTGAGCAGCTCGAGCCGTTTTTCGCCCATCTTTACCGTCGCTCCAAACGATTTGCCTTTAATATTATCGCGTTCAAATTCTACAAGCTCGTCCGCATCGGCTGTCTCTTTGGCCTTGCTGTAAATGATGTTGTTGGTTTTTACCTTCAGGCCGTCACGTGACTCAATATTCACATCACCGTTCATATACGCCGTGAAATTCTTATTCTCTTCCGGCACATACAGCACCTTTTGAGCAGTCATTTTGTCGCCGGAATTTCCCTCTTTGTCGTAAAGCTCGAAATAAGCGTTTTCAAGCTCTTGATGATTGTCGGCAAATGTTTTGGCATGTTCGGCTTTGATGTAGTATTTCGACAGCCCATTGTCGGTTTCGAGACGTTCGTAACCATTGACCTCAGCTACCACATCAGTTGATAGCTGAGTGTGCTCGCCTCTGAGCTTAAATGGAGTGACCGAACGCGCGCGGTAAAACCC
>JBKJRA010000308.1:0-3370 GCA_046594975.1 Pyrinomonadaceae bacterium
CAGAGGCCGGAAGTGTGGACTGGACGACCGCGATCACCGCGACCGGAAAATCGGTGGACGTGACTTATGTACCGAAAGGCGGAACAGCCGGACCATTTCAATTACAGATCCGTGTTCAGCTTCGCAGGAGCAACGCGAATTACGGAACGCCTTCGGATATCGTACTGGTGACGGTCAATCCGTAGGAATAGTGGAAAGTGGAAAGTCAAAGAGCCGGAGGCATGCCTCCGGTTTTTGCTTTTTTAATGAAGGATAAACCTATGCCGGTTCAGCAGGCTTTCGAACGACAAGCACAGAGCAGGGAGCGTGGTGCACGACGCCGTCTGAGACGGAGCCGAGCAGGCGGCCCCAGAATCCGCGTCCGTGTGAGCCTACGACGATAAGGTCGGCTTTCCATTCGGTAGCAAATTCGATGATCGCTTGGTCTGCGTGGCCGCGAACTACCTCGGTCGTGAGGTCGAGTGTAACTCCCGGAAACTGATCTTTGATCTGGGACACTGCTGCGGTCAGGTTTGCAGCCGCCAGTTCTTTTAGCCCGTCCTCGACATGTTGGAAATACTGCGCGGATGCCGGCATCGTCTCGATCGTTACTGGCATGGCATCTTCGAAAACCGCTATTACTTTTATCGAGGCGGTTTTGGGATTGATAAAATTGCAGCTTTCGATCACTGCGGCTGTGCTAAATTCGGAACCGTCTGTCGCTATCAATATTTTCATCGTTGATCTCTCCTTTTCGGACATTCCCAAAAGCTATATTAAAAAGAAAGATGCGTCTGTGGGTTGGCGCACATTAAAACGGCGGACGAATTGCTACTGTTAGGCGATGAATAGAAAAATTGGTGTATGGATAGATCATGGAACGGCTGTCGTTGTCGCGATAACGGATGACGGCGAAGATATATCGGTTGTGAAGGCAGACGTTAACAAGCGAGATCTGGCAAAGGCTGATGACGTACGGCAGCGGGTAGAGACCGAACATCTCAATACTTATTACGACGAGGTAATTAAAAGCATCGGTGATTGCGATTCGATCTTTCTGATCGGCCCGGGCGAGGCGAAGGGCGAGTTGCAAAAACGTCTTGAGAAAGCCAAATTCGGCAAACGCTCCATCAATGTCGAACCCGCCGATAAAATGACCGAACCGCAGATCGCGGCAAAGGTCAGGGATCATTTTACATTTTCTAGAAGTGAGCTTGGCACTGAGCGATACAGGGCGGGGAATACTCTCTAACGAACAACATCTGCAAAGGATCATCAATGGATAATGAAGTTGAAACGGTATTGAATGGATTTGTCGGGTTAAATGCGAAACAGCAGGCGGAATGCCTGAACGCCCTCGCCGAAACCCGGCACGGCGATAAAGTAGAAAGGGCCATCGGCGACCGCGCGGCAAATGAGTTGCTCGAAGATGAAGATGAACAGCCTATATATAGCCACTACGATAAAAACTTTTGATAAACGGATCGGACGAGAATTATTATCATGTTGGAGATTCAGGAATTATCGAATAAACAGATCGACGAAGTGCTGAAACGGCTTGATTACGGCCATCTGGCTTGTTCGAAAAACGACGTGCCTTATGTCGTTCCCGTTCACTTTGTATTTCACACAGGCGAAATATTCATTTACACAACTGAGGGCAAGAAATCCGATATTATCGACAACAACCCGCAGGTTTGCATTCAGGCCGAGGAAGTTACGGATAACCAAAATTGGATCAGCGTCATTGTCGAAGGCATTGCGACGCGCGTCTCCGACCCTGTTAAACGCGAACGTGTAATAAAACAGGTTCGTGTCACCAACCCGACATTGACTCCCGCACTTAGTATTCACTGGATGGATAATTGGGTTCGCGAAAATATCGAGGTCGTTTACCGGATAACACCAACCACAACTAGCGGGCGGCAGACTTTACATCGGTAATACAGATAGATCGATCTGTATAACATTCGATATTACTCACAAACTATTACCGAATGACAGACATTTTTTTCACAAAGGACGTTGATGCGTCAATAATAAAGGAGAAATAATATGGCAGATACAGGAAAATGCGGACACGAAATGTGTAATTGCGTGGTGGGCAATGACGAATCTTTTTGCAGCGACCATTGCCGTGAGGCAAGCGAACAGGACATACCGGAGATCGCTTGCGATTGCGGTTGCCCTAGTTGTCGTTAGTAGTTAATCCAAAAAATAGAAAAAGGCTTCGGGATCAAAGTTCGAAAGCCTAATCTTGCTATGAATACCGGTCGTTACGCACGGACAATCGGGGATTGCTTTTCTTAGATAGAGGTGGAGCGAGGTGATGCCCGACGTCTCCCACACCGTCGAACGCCTCGCTCCGGTGAAATGACGACCTGGCGGCCATCATTTCATACTTAAATTAACATAAGATACGAATTTGATATAGTGACACGCTCATATTTTGACGTGTAAACGCGAAACTTATACAAAAAAGCCAGTTGTTCATCACAGACAACCGGCTTTTTTAGATCGAAGAGAGAAAATATCTCTCAGGTCGATCAACCTTGAGGAGACTGGATCTCGGTCACGCTTTGCGGACTGAGGGTGAGCACGTTATCGCCAACCTGAACGGATACGGGCGAGTTCCATAAAGAGAATCCGCGCCCGATCTTGGTGATCGCAAATAGATAATAACTGTTTGGATCGACACCTGCTAATGCGGCGGATCCGGAACCGTTAGTCGTCCCGGCGTATTTGACGTGTTTATTGATGGCTGACATAGCCTGACGGTAAAAATCGCCGTAGCGGTCGGGAAAGACTATTGAGAGTCCGAGGCTTCCGCTGAGCGACTGGCCTTCGATAGGCTCGATACGTGCATTACCCAGAATCGTCTCGACATCTTTATCCAATAGATAGAACTTTGCGTTGCGAACCGCCTGCGTCCCGCCGTTTGATGTGACGACCTTCGCTTCGATAGTTACACGGCCTTTGGTCGGTTCGGTTACAGTCGTCTGCGAGCCGGGTACGGTCGTTTGTGTTGTAGGCATAGACGGCGGAGCCGTCGTAGTCGATGGAACGGTAGAGGTAGATGGAACCGTCGTAGTCGTGCTCGGTACGTCGGTGCGAGTTACGGGTCTTGCTCCGTTGACATTTACGCGAATATTGCTGTTTGCATCGTCCGGAGTCCTGTTGAATACAAGGAACAGCACGGCAATCAGTATTACGGCAAGCAGTCCGATCGGGATCAATGCCCATGTCGGAAAGCCGGATTCTCGTGGCGGATCCACTACGACGACCTTACGTTCGGTGACCGGGGCAGCGACAAGCGGACGGCCGCAGTTTGGACATGCGACGGCGTTAGCTGCGACTTCGTGGCCGCATTCGGGACAGTGTACTAATGACA
>JBKJRA010000082.1:0-10290 GCA_046594975.1 Pyrinomonadaceae bacterium
GGCGAAGAGATCGCCGCCGAGCCGTCGCAGTTTCTCAACGAAATGCCGCTCGAATTAATCGATGACCTTTCCCAAGGCTCGTCATGGCTGTCTTATGCTCGCAGCTCGACCGCAGCCAGCACGAAGGCGACCGTCGCGGCTCTACGCGGAGAGATCGAGCCGCCAAAGCCGAAAAACGTTTACACGGGTAAGACATACAACAGCAGCGAGGCGATAGCGGAGTTTTTCAAAAAGAAAACAGAGGTCGGAAGTCAGAAATCAGAAACGCCTGTGCCGACAAGTTTTCAGCCCGAGGCCGGGGCTCAGAAGCCGTTGTCAGCATTTGAAAAGCTAAGAGCAGCCGGAAGCCGGCCTTCCGAATCAGGATATTCCAAACCAAAATCCGTAGGAACAAAAGATCCGCAATCCGCGGTCCGTACTCCGCATTCTCTGGTTCCCGGCTCGCACGTTCGTCACGAAAAATACGGCCGCGGGCTCGTGCTTCGGCGTGATGGCCTTGTCGACAATACAAAATTGACCGTGAGCTTTCCGGGTTTCGGGCAAAAGAAATTGATCGAAAAATTTGCTAATCTGCAAAAAGATTGAACGCCGACGGCGGTTAAAGCGTAAGAGTAACCACGAAATAACACGAAACAGCACGAAAAATGTTATTTCTTTTTTAGTGGACTTTCGTGTTATTTCGTGTTTCCATTCTTATTATTATGAAAAACAAACTCTTTGCATTATTGGCACTTTCGATACTTATGGCGGCAGTTTTAGGCTGCGGGTTGGTGGACCGGCTTTCGAGCAAGAGCAAGTCAAACAGCTCGACGGCTTCGAATAAAACGCTGACCGACAAAGGCGTTGATGTTGCGGTCGGTGACGAGTCCACCGGCGTGCCCGAGTGCGACGAGGTTTTCGACATGATCAACGCCGAAACCAACAACCCGGACGACAACTTCGTCACCAAAGCCATCAAGGCGACGTTTCTCAATAGGATCAAGTCAGAGATCAAAAAGGCCATCGACGAAAACAAAAACAAAAATGCCAACGCCAATGCAGACCTCGCCAAAACCTGCACCGATTTCAAAAAACAGCTTATTAAATACAAAACCGAAGAAGAAGAGAAGAAAGGGAAGTAGGAGAATTCTCCATTTCCAGCCTTTGCATCTCCACTCCCTGTCTGTGTAATTCAATTCCTGTGAGCAACGCTAATACCAGTCTGTGCAACGCGATTCGTCTCTGTGCAACGCGATTCCGTGTATGTGCAACGCGATTCGGCTCTGTGCAAAGCAGTTTGGACACTATTACATCATTGATTACCCTTTTCATCTTCCAGCAGCTTGGTAGTCCAGGGGCTGGCGGGATAGTGTGCTTTAAGATACTTCGCATAGGCGTCGCGGAGTTCTTCATCATTTCCGCAACCGTATTTTGTCCACCCGTTGGCCTGTATGACGATGTAGAGGGCTTCGGGGACACGGCGGTCGGCGGGCGACAGTTTTGCCCACGCCATGACTTTTTCGGCTAGGTATTTGGGGGCGTCACCGATCTCTTTTAACTTTTTACGTTGTAGCTGTGCGGATGCGACCTGTGCCGCGGTCAGAAACGCGGGACGGGGCGGCAGAGGCTTTGGCACCTCAGTAGAGGTCGCTTCATCATACTCGGTATCGTAGGGAGCACACCACCAATTCTCATCGCTAAATTGGTCCTGCTCGTTGCTCGTTTTGCCGGTGCCGTCCTGGATATAGGGGCTGACGAGCGGATTTTTTAGTATGAAATAAAGGACGGCGTAGTTATATGCAGCCGGGGTTTTGGCGGCGGTGATCTTGGCAAGATCGGCGGCAAATTCGGGCCGCCATTTAGCAAGCTCGGGCGTCATCTTAAGCAGCATCGCGTTGTCATCTACGAGATAGGCACGCGTCCAGATCGCCATGACAAAACGTTCGCGGAGATAATCCGGCAAGGCAGGCGATTTTGAGACCTCGATCAAAGACGCGGTCGGGAAGAGCTGGTTGAACGACTCGATCGCTCCTGAGTCAAACATCGTCCGCGACTGCCACTCTTTATATTCTTTGAAATTAGCCTCGATCTCGGCTTCGTAAGCGGCCTGGCCGTCGGTGTTGTATTCGGGGTTGTATTGAGCCTTTTGCTCGGCAATAAAGTCATTGATATTGCCCTCCTCGCCGTCGAAATTAAAGCCGTAGGGCTTTTTGAGCGAGTAGTTAAGATAGTCTTCAAGAGTCTCGGCGATCGTGACACGCAGTGCACGGAACGAATTGAGTGCTGATAAAGGCAGACGGTCGCCTTCGGCCAGCATCTCGTCGATCAATTTTTTGGCCTCAACGGATTTGCCCTGGAGCAGCAATATGCGGGCACGATGATAGGCAATGGTCGTGTAAGCCGGCGATGTGCGGGCGGCAGTGTAAGCGGCCTCAAGCAGGCGAGTGAGGCCCGTCGAGCTTTTCTCGGCTTTAGACAGAGCTGTCATCAGCCATAAATCGGATCCGGCAGTTTTGAATTTGTTAAGCGAATAGAGATACGCCTCGTTGCCCGGCATCTGGTATGTGTAGAGCCAGTCGGTCAGGTCGTCCTGTCGCAGAAATTCAGGCATGAGCGACGGCGTGAGCTTTTCTTCGCCCCAGTAACCGCCTTCGTAAGTGGACTGGCGGCCCGTGGCGAATCGATTCATATACGATTCCTGGCGGATGGCCTTTACTTGGGTTTTTTGATCGGCGGTCAATGGATGCCCAACAACCTTTTCAGCCTCTGCAAGAGCGTCTTCGTCAGTCGCGTCCGGTTTGAGATAGATGGTAAAGGACTTTTCGTCGGTGTAGAGATACAGCGTAAGATCGTCGTCGTGCTGTTTACCCTCGGGTTGGCCAAGCGGCGAATTGGTGTTTGAAGTACTTGTCGGGACTTCATTTTCCGAATTCGCAGCCGTATTAGCGTCCTTAGGTTTTTCGGCTTCTTTACGAGCTTGCTCGGCAGTCAGGACCTCGGATTCAAATTTGTCGAGCAACCAGTTGTAGTCGATCACGTCCTGACGGAAATTTTCGTTACCGCCGTAAAACGCAAGCTGTTTTGCGAGCTCACTGACACGTTCTTTTGGATGGTTGCGGTATCGGATAAGCCCCATCAGGCGTTCAGCGGACGCAGCGAACTTGCCGCTTTTTGAGACAAAATGTTGGAGATGAGCCTCGGCTTCTTCGTAATAGCCGTTGGTTTTTTCTTTTGATTTGGAAAGGCTCGCTTGGCGGATCAGCGTGCGGGCTACGAGGTAATCAGCCGTTTCCTGCCACGGCGATTCGCTGTCGCCGGCGATCTCAGCAAAATGCTTTTTGGCGGAGTCGTAATCGAGCGAGTAAAATTCGGCGGCGGCTTTTTGATACGCACGATCCTTTTGCAGCCAGTCCGGCGAGCCCGGCGCCGCGTCGTCAGGCGTCTGCTTACTGCTCGCACAATTTTCAAATACCTGATCCTGAGCCTTTACCCAGTTAATCACGCTGGCATCGCTCGGGCCGTGTGCCGTGGAACGATCAGACAGTGTTTCGGCAGCGGTCTCAAAGGCATTTTTGGTGCAGTTTGGAAAGAAATCATATCCGCCGTATGAACGCTCGGCGTATATCTCCGGCGGATGTTCTTCCTTGCCGACGATCTCTTTTCGCTTGGCCAACCAGCCTTTGACTGCCACGTCTATGCTGTCATCGTGAAAATCTTTATTGTCGAGCTCTGCTTTCCAGACATCGATCAACCCTTGCTGCTCCGCTGCATTGAGGCCGCCGCCAGTAATGTATTTATACGCGGCAAACAGCACCGAGCGGCGAAATGTGGGCTTTACAATGCCCAATTGCCCTGCGGCATAGTCTTTGTAAGGACTTTCAGGAGCGGCATTGGTGTCGAACAAGGGCGTGACATAACCTGGGCCGCATGGATGCGTGTTGGACAGAAAAGTGAACAACAAAAGCAGCGTGACGAAGAATCGGACAAAGGATTTCATATAGATTTCAAGAACGAGCTAGATTGGATTAAATATACCCCAAACCTGGAACGATAGAAAGAACAATTTATGCAATAAAAATGCCCGCTTCTAGTAAAAGAAACGAGCAATTTAAAACTTAATAAATACAAGTCTAAACACTCATAATTTCGTGCTCTTTGTTCTTGGCAAGCTCGTCGATCTTAGCGATGTAGGTGTTTGTGGATTTCTGGACATCTTCGAGTCCTCCACGTTCGTCGTCCTCGGAGATCGTTTTGTCCTTAAGCATTTTCTTGAGGGCATCGTTCGAAGCGTGACGGACATTGCGGACGGCAATGCGGTGCTCTTCAGCGATCTCATTGACCTGTTTACCAAGCTGCTTACGGCGTTCTTCGTTGAGAGCAGGGATCGACAATCGGATAACCTTGCCGTCGTTTGACGGATTGAAACCAAGATTCGCGGCAACTATAGCTTTCTCGACCGCTGCGAGAGCCGTTGCATCCCAAGGCTGCACCATCATCAACTGCGGCTCGGGAACCGAGACCGAAGCCATCTGGCTCAGCGGCGTCGGCGTGCCGTAATAATCGACGTGGACTGCATCGAGCAGCCCGACGGTCGCACGCCCGGTACGGATGTTGGAAAGTTTACGTTTGAAATCTTCGACGACCTGTTCCATCTTTGGCCCGGTCTCTTTTGTTACATCTGCTACGCTCATAGGTTTAGTGAACAGTTAATAGGGAACCGTGAACAGTTGAAGAAAGATAATATTCTTTAGATCTTTCTATTTACCATTTACGATTCACTTCTTGTTGGAAACAAGCGTTCCAATTGTCAAATCACCGAGAACGGCTTTAACGATATTGCCCGATTCGAGCATGTTAAAGACCATTATCGGCAGGTCGTTATCCATACAAAGCGAGATCGCCGAAGCGTCCATCACTTTAAGCCGTTTTTCCAAAACTTCCTGATATGTGATGCTGTCAAACCTCACCGCGTCGGGGTTTTTGACCGGATCCGAGTCATAAATACCATCAACCTTTGTCGCTTTAAAGATGACATCCGCCTTCATTTCAGCCGCCCGCAGAGCCGCTGCCGAATCCGTTGTAAAGAACGGATTTCCTGTTCCGGCGGCAAATATCACAAGGCGTTTTTTCTCGAGATGCCTGATCGCACGACGTCTAATAAACGGCTCGGCAAGCTGCGGTATGTCGATCGCCGACATCGCACGCGTGTAAACACCGGCTTTTTCGAGAGCATCCTGTAGCACGACGGCATTCATGATCGTCGCCAGCATACCTATGTAATCGGCGGCTGCACGATCCATATTGCCAGCCGATTCCGAAACGCCGCGAAAGATATTGCCTCCGCCTACCACGATCGCGATCTCGACACCGAGGTCGTGGACGGTCTTGATCTCCTGTGCTAGAGCCTCGGCCACCTTAGTGTCGATGCCGTAATTCTGGTCTCCCATCAAGGCTTCGCCCGACAGTTTGAGCAGAATGCGATTGAATACTGGCGTAGCCATAGTTTATAAAGTTGTAGAGTTTCAGAGTGCCGGAGTTGCTGAGGAAGAGATGAAAACTCTGTAACTCTGCAACTCTGTTACTTCGTAACTCGTTTAAGCTATCATCGACGCGACTTCGGCGGCGAAATCGTCCACTTTTTTCTCGATACCTTCGCCCATCTTAAAGCGTGAAAAACGGCGGATCGTAATGTTTTCTTTGATCGAAGCGACCTTTTCGCCGACGAGTTCACCGACGGTTTTCGACGGATCTTTAACGAACGGCTGATCGACGAGGACGTTGTCTTCGTAAAACTTATTCATACGGCCGTCGATGATCTTGTCGAGAATGTCCGCAGGCTTGCCCGAGTTTTTCGGATCTGCCATCAGCATTTCACGAACGATCTCGCGTTCTTTATCAATGTCCGCTGCTGGAACCTCACTGCGGTTTACCCAACGCGGGTCGGTCGCTGCAATGTGCATTGCAACGTCTTTGACCAACGATTGAAACTCATCACCGCGTGATACAAAATCGCTCTCGCAATTGATCTCGACGAGCACGCCGACTTTACCGCCCATGTGAATGTATGACCCGACGGCGCCTTCGGCGGTTACGCGTCCGGCTTTCTTGCCGGCCTGCGACATGCCTTTTTTGCGAAGGATCTCCATTGCAACCGTCTCATCGCCATTTGCTTCGACGAGAGCATTTTTGCAGTCGACCATTCCTGCACCCGACTTTTCACGAAGTGATTTTACTCCTGCTGCTGTAACTTCTGCCATAACTTAACTCCAAATAATAACTGCTTGTTTGTAAAAAAGCGTAGCCCGTCGCCGGTGAACGGAAATGAGCTACGCTTACGAAATATAAAAATGTACTTAGCTTGCGGTTGCTTCCGTGCTCTCTTCTGTTTTTTCTTCAGCTGGTGCTTCTGCCGCCGGAGCTGCTTCTTCTGAAGGTGCTGCTTCTACAGGAGCATCTTCGGTTGCTGCGGCCTCTGCAACAGGTTCGACGACATCGTCATCTTCCTCTTCAAGTTCCGGAATGTTGGCTGACTCGATCTCGGCAACTTCGTCAGCACTCAGATATTCCTTAGGAATTGCAGTCAGCGAACCGATCTCCGAAGCGACTGTCTCGGCTGAAACGGTTTCGTCTGTTTCAACGTCTTCAGCGACTGCAACCTGGCCTTCGGTACCGATCTGGCGGCCTTCGATGATAGCATCAGCAATACGCGAGGCAAAAAGCCTGATCGCACGCAGAGCGTCGTCGTTACCCGGTATAACTAGGTCAATACCATCAGGCGAGCAATTTGTGTCAACGACAGCCACAACGGGGATGTCGAGACGATTTGCTTCCTTGATGGCGATATCTTCTTTACGAACGTCGATGACGAACATCATGTCCGGCATACCGTTCATATCCTTGATACCGGCAAGGTTCTTCATCAATTTTTCGTGCTCGCGGTCGAGTCCGAGACGCTCTTTTTTGGTGAGCATTTCGAAACGTCCGTCTTCGCGCATCGCGTCGATCTCTTTGATCTTATTGATGGATTTTTTTACGGTTTCGTAGTTGGTCAAAAGACCGCCTAGCCAGCGGTTGTTGATGTAATATTGTCCGCAACGTTCGGCTTCTTCTTTAATGGCGTCCTGGGCCTGACGCTTGGTGCCGACGAAGAGAACCTTTTGATTGGGACGCTCGGTGAGCGATTCCGTAACGTAATTGAGGGCGTCGCGGAAAAGTTTCTGCGTTTTTTGTAGATCTATAATGTAAATGCCGTTGCGCTCTCCAAAGATGTATTCTTTCATCTTCGGATTCCAACGGCGAACCTGGTGGCCAAAATGAACCCCTGCTTCGAGGAGTTCTTTCATCGTAACTGTTGCCAAAACTTTATATCTCCCTGGTTTATGTACTCGGCAAGGCTGCTATGAACCAAGTGCGTTGCCGATGGATTAGTAGATCGAATGAACGATCTACGAGTTTAACGTTTCGAGAACTGGAATCTCGCACGGGCGCCTTTTTGCCCGTATTTCTTACGTTCCTTCTGACGCGGGTCACGTGTGACGAGGCCCGCTTTCTTCAAGGCCGGACGCAGGTCCGAGTTAAATTCCATCAGGGCACGCGTGATGCCGTGACGAACCGCACCAGCCTGTCCGGCGGTGCCGCCGCCGTCAACATTGACGAGAATGTCGAATTTATCGACCGTCTCGGTCAAATTGAGCGGCTGGCGAATGATCATCTGCAGGGCCTCGTTAGGGAAATACGCGTTGAATTCACGCTTATTGACAATGATATTGCCGCTGCCCGGACGAAGGTAAACACGTGCTGTCGAAGTTTTTCTGCGGCCTGTGCCGTAATACTGAATGTCTGCCATAAAATTAGTGGATAACGGATAGTGGAAAGTGGAAAGTGGGGTTCTTAACTCTCCACTATCAACTGTGCACTATCAACTATATTTCTATTGTCTCTGGTTTCTGAGCGATGTGGCGGTGTTCCGCATCGGCATACACCTTTAATTTCTTTGCCATTGCCTTGCCGAGTTTTGTTTTCGGCAGCATACCGCGAACTGCAAGTTCGATGACCTTTTCGGGCTTTTTCTCGAACATTTCTTTGACGGTCGTCTCTCTCAAACCGCCGGGATAAAGCGTATGGCGGTAATAGATCTTCTGATCATCTTTCGAGCCCGTAAATACTGCGTGACGAGCGTTTATGACGACGCAGTGGTCGCCCATATCCAGAAAAGGCGTCCACGCCGGATTGTTCTTGCCCGACAAAATGCGAGCAACCTCGGTTGCCAAACGACCGACCGTTTTGCCCTTGGCGTCAACGACCAACCATTTACGGCTTTCTGCTAAACCCTTCCCACTCGGAAAATAAGTACTCATAGTCACACACACACTAATAGAAATATCCGCAAAATTGCGAACTGACAGGATATCGAAATCAGGCGGGAACGTCAAGCGTGGACAGTGGAAAATAGAAAGTGGAAAGTGGAAAATTGCCCTTTTTGATCTGACACTTTCCACTCTCCACTTTGAAATTTCCACTTGCCCGGTGGGTCGGGTGGTGTGGGCGGTTCGGGTCGTTTTTTAGCGATTTTTGAATGCCGTCACTGGATAACTGCTTGTGTTCCAGTCGTTTACGGATGAAAATGACATTGAGTGACGTTTTAAAGTGCCCAAGTGACGGTTTTGAGACGTTAAGAGGACGCTTTTGACGCCAAAAGGACGCCTTTTGCGACAGCGTTTCTAGCCGAGTTTCCATTTCACGTCATAATCGGCCATCTCAGTCATCTCGCCATCGCCCGACCTGGACACCCTTGGAACAATAGAACAAGATGGAACAAAAATGACCATTTTTTCATGCAAACCATTGACAATAGTGATAATAGGAGTAATAATATTACAAGACTGTAATATTATTACAGTTGATTTTGAGGCAATATTCGCATGACAGGACTTCAATTGAGGCAATATCGACGCAGAAACAGGCTAACGCAGCAGGAGGCCGCACGGGCGCTGGGCGTTTCGCAGGGCTACCTTTCGCTGCTTGAAAAGGAACACCGCCCGCTTAGCGAAGACCTAAAAAAGAAGCTCGTATCTTCGCTCGACCTTCCGGTGACAGAGCTGCCGTCGAACGCCAGCAAATATAAGGTGGCCGAAGTCTCGGACGATCAACTGACCGCCGATCTCTCTGCTTTGGGCTATCCGGGCTTTTCCCATTACAAGCCCTCGCGGCCAAAGAATCCCGCGGATGTGCTGCTAACTGGCTTAAAAGCAAATAAGCGAGACGCACGAGTTGTAGAAGCTTTTCCGTGGCTGGTGCTTAGGTTTCCAGATATGGAATGGAGTAAAGTCACTCGAACGGCAAAGATGTATGACCTTCAAAACCGTCTCGGCTTCGTCGTCAGCGTCGCACGCGGAATGGCAGAAGGCAGGCACGACGAAACGACCGCCGCAGTGCTAAAACGTTGCGAAGCCGCGCTCGAAAGCTCAGTGCTTGCCCGTGAGGATACTCTCTGTAATGAATCAATGACCAACGCCGAGCGCCGTTGGCTCGCGGAAAATGGGTCTGAAAATGCAAAGCGTTGGCATGTACTGACCGACCTTTCGCCACAACATTTGAATCATTATGACGAATAACAAGCCTCCAGAACCATGGCATTCGTTTCTCTGCGATATCGACGAATTCGTCAGTGAAGAGTCATATTTCCATCTTCTCGGCGGATTTGTGGTTACGGTTATTTATGGAGCATTGCGAACGACACGGGATATCGACGCACTTACGGTGACGCGGCAAGATCCAAAGCTCCTGGAATACACCGGGCAAGGCAGCGATCTTCACAAAAAACACAAGATCTATTTTGATCCTGTTGGTGTTGCTCCCTTGCCCGAAAATTACGAGGAACGCCTTACTGAAATATTTCCCGGAGCGTATAAAAAGTTAAGGCTGTTCGCGCTCGATCCATACGACATAGCCCTCACCAAGATCGAACGCAACACGACACGCGACCGCGAAGATGTAAAGCACCTCGCCCGCGTCGTGCCCTTTGACCTTACGGTGTTGTCACGGCGTTATCACGATGAGCTGCTGTTTTACCTCAGCAACCCCGACCGCTAAGACCTGACGCTAAAGCTGTGGCTCGAGATGATCGAAGAGGAACGAAGCGTATCTAAATCTTAACGCTTATGCAGAAGCTTTGTTAACACAGAGGGCACCGAGGGAAGACACGGAGGTCACGGAAACCTAAGAGTGTGCGGAGCAAGCACCCCATCATTATGCCGCGTGTTTCACACGCTCGGATCATTTAACGCGATCAACCCCACGTTCCGCTCTCGC
>JBKJRA010000162.1:0-3361 GCA_046594975.1 Pyrinomonadaceae bacterium
CGATATTTGGTAAGAATTTATAAGAATAAAGATATGTTATTGACTGCAATTCCCTTGCAGTCACCAAAGTTTCAGCGTTTACGTAAATACTTGACCATGATGATCTTTTTAATTTGATTAGTTTGTATTTGCACGGCGGACGACGACTTCGCCGTCGCCTACCTTGAAATGATACGTCGGACCGCCGTTGCCAAATCGCCAAACATTTTTATCGTATATAACCAACTCATAATTGCGTCTCCTGTAGTCGAGATCCTTGAGGAATTTCTCCGTATCTAGCAACAAAACGCCCCAGGACCGATGTTTATGACAATCTTTTTCACATTTTTATGAAAAAAGCCATATCTTGTTGCAGGCTCGCCTAAATGGGCAAATGCCCGAACCGTATGCTAGTATTAACACTTTGTTTTCCTCAGGGAAAATTACTTTATTAGTTGACGATGGAAAGCGAAGCAGCGTTGCCAATGACCGATTCAGAAGACATACACCATTCGATCGCCGATGCCGGTGATATGGAGCAGGTGTGGGAAAAAGAGATAACTGTCCGCGATGTGTTTCGCAATCTGGTGCGGCACCCGGCACAGATCATTACGCGTTGGAACTGGAAAACTGCCCTGATCGGAGCCTTGGTTCGTGCGTCGTTTTACTTTACGGTCTATCAGGCAAGCCGCGAGACTTGGATCGTCACGCTAACTGCTGTGGGTGTCGAGCTCGCATTTCGCTTTGTCACGACGGGACTCGCGGGTGCTGTTGTCCAATCGTTTCGCCGTGCAACTCCTGAATGGGTAGCGACTGCGATAATATCTGTCTCGCTACCGACGATCACGCATCTGATCGAATTTTTCACACATTACGTTCAGGAAACATACTACTCGGACGTTTTCCCTGCAGCCGCAAACGATTCGAGGCAAAAGACATTTGCTGTATCGGTGTTATTTTCCGTCATCTCGGCGATGTTTAATCTATATATTATGCGGCACGGCGTTTTGCTGGTCGGTGCAGGCGAGGCAACACAGACGCTATGGACAGACGTTAAAAAGATGCCGGTGCTAGTCAAGGATTTCACAATCTACCTGCCAGCGATGCTGCTGGAATTTATTGACGAAGGCAAGGTGTTTCGTGCGATCGGCATATTTATATTTTTCGGCACGGCGGTCGGCACTATACTCGGCACGACACGCGGCGTTTGGAATTGGGCTTACCGCTCGGCATTTGGTGCGTGGGGATTACTGTTATTTTCGATGGTAATGGGTGCCATAGTAATGTATTTCAAAAAGAAAAATCTTCGTGCTGCCGAACAAGACCCGCAATAATAAACAATGCTCGAATTGGTCTTCGCAAATCTGAGGGTTCGTCCGTTTCGCACGCTGATCAGCGTGATCGGCGTAGCTCTCGGCGTTGTGCTGGTCGTGCTTTTCACGGGCCTCGCTCGCGGTATGATGAACGACATGACAAAACGTGCCTCTAACTGGAAGGCCGAGATCCTATTCACACGCCCTGGCGGTATGGATATGATGAGCTCTAACGCCGCCGTTAACACTCAATACGCTGCAAAGCTCCGCGAGATCGACGGTGTCCAATCGACGGTGCCGGTCATCCGCTATATTACATCCGACAACAAAGGCCGCTGGGGCATTCGCCAGCTTGACGGTGTCGAATGGCAGCCGTTTGCTGATATGAATGGTATATCTATCGTCGAAGGCCGAGCCGCCGTCGCAAGTGACGAGATCGTCATGGACGAACGCGAGATCACAGACGATCATCTCAAGATCGGCGACAGCTACGAGTTGTTTGGCGGGAAGCAGTACAAGATCACAGGCGTTTTCTCGCCGCCGTCAGGTGCCCGCATCAAAATGTCGCTCACGGCGATGCAAGAGGCCCTGCAAACCGATAAATGCACTTACATTCTCGTCAAACTCAAAGATGGTGCCGATGTCGATAAAGTCGCTGCCAAGATCAACGAGGTCCTGCCCGGCAATAAGATCAATCTCACTCGCGATCTGGTCATCGACGCTCAAGAACGCATTCCGGGTCTCAACACTTTTCTCAAGGTTCTGGTCGCGCTCGGGGCTCTCGTCAGCACAATATTTGTCCTGCTCTCGATGTACTCGACCATCACCGAACGACGCAAAGAGATCGGTATTCTCAAATCTCTCGGAGCGTCGAAAGGTTTTATTATCAAGGTCATCGAAGGCGAAGCCTTTATGATAGGCATTTTCGGCATCATACTCGGCGGCCTTGCCTCGGTCATTTCGTCATATCTCATCTCACGCCAATTTAATCTCCAATTCGAATTCAGCCGCGGCTGGATCATCACATCCATCGCCATAGCCATCGGCGGCAGCCTCGTCGGAGCCCTCTACCCCGCATGGCGAGCCTCAACCATCGACCCAGTAGAGGTCATGGTCAACGAATAATCAGACTATCTGAAATCATGAGATACCACGTCCGCCTCGAAATGGCTGATCGGCGTAAATCCTCTTGCTTTTAACATCCCGCGTTCCTCGAAAATGCCTTTGATTATCAGATAATCGTTTTGGCTGATGACTGCACGGTATTTTTCGAACACATCCGGCATCACGACGAAATTAGAATGTCCTGTCTCGTCCTCGAGCGTGATAAACACCACATTATTCGCCGTCATCGGCCGCTGGCGAATGATCACCGCACCGGCGACAGAGACGACCTGGCCTTTTTTCAGGTTGAGAGTTTGTTTTGCCGACAAGATACCGCGTTTGTTCAACTCCTCACGCACAAACGCCATCGGATGTTTGCCGATAGAGATGCCGGTTTTTTTCAGATCGGCCTCGACGAGCTGCAACCCCTGCATTTTTCTGATAAACGATGGGTCCGAAGTGTCTCCCTGCGTATCCGCAAACAGATCGCCTTTTGGCTGGATCGCGAGTTCCGATTGCCACAGGGCTTCGCGGCGGTGGACGGTGCCGTCGAAATTCAACGCTCCAGCGAGGCTAAGTGCCCGGACCTCGCGTTTGTTAATTATTGGGACACGATCTACTAAGTCTTCGATGCTGGTAAAAGGAACCCAGTCGCTACCGCTTCCGGTTCTGACACGGACGATCATCTCACCGACATCTTTCCGCAGCCCACGCACGAAATTAAGCCCGACACGCACCTTTTTGTCGCCATCGACGTCCTCGACGGTAAAATCATACTGCGACCTGTTTATATCGAGGGCGATGAAATGCAGCCCGTGGCGTTGGGCATCTTTTACGAGCGTCGCGGCGTTATAGAATCCGAGCGGATAATTATTGAACATCGCCGCCATGAAACACGCGCGGTAATGGATCATAAAATACGCCGAGGCGTAGGCGAGCAGGGCGAAACTGAAAGCGTGGGATTC
>JBKJRA010000189.1:0-2644 GCA_046594975.1 Pyrinomonadaceae bacterium
TCGGACAAGCAGGTGAGCTACTCGGCATCTCCCGATTCGTAGTAATACCTGTTTCCGGCTCACTGATCTGGTGGCTCGTTGTGAAAGGTTCAGCCAAACGTGTCGAACGCGTTTTTCTGGCGATGTCACTGATATTTTTTACTTACGTCATCTCTGCATTTTTATCTAAGCCAAATTGGAGTGAGGTTTCGGCTGGATTTGTCCATCCGGCGGTTAGCATGGACACAGCGTATTTGTTCACCGTTATGGCTCTGATCGGAACGACGATCGCACCGTTTATGCAGATATACGTCCAATCTGCTGCGGTCGAGAAAGGCATGGATAAAAATGACCTTTCAGTCGCGAGGTTTGACGTGATCGTTGGGATGACGTTTGCGGATATTATCGCCGCATTTATTGTGATCTGCACGGCGGCGACATTATACAGCCACGGGATAACAAGTATCGACTCGGCCGCGACAGCAGCCGAATCGCTTGCTCCTATAGCCGGAACTTACGCTAAATATCTGTTCGCCGTCGGGCTATTTGGTGCGTCGATGCTTGCAATGGGTGTCGTGCCGCTCGCTACGGCGTATTCATTAAGTGAAGCTCTCGGCTTTGAAAAGGGATTGTCGCGGTCATTTCGCGAGGCTCCGATCTTCCTAGGCATCTTTACCGCTCTGATATTGGTCGGTGCCGCCGTCGCAGTGATACCGGGTATCCCGCCGATCACTTTGCTGCTCGTGGCTCAGTGTGTAAACGGCATATTACTACCTGTGTTGCTCATCGCCATACTCAAGCTCGCCAATAATCGCGAGATAATGGGCGAATTTGTAAATACTAAGATCTTTAACATTCTCGCTTACGCAACTACTATCATTGTTTCAATTCTCTCGGTGCTGTTGATTGGAAAAACAATTGCTGATATGTTTTAGCCTGATATGCCAGCATCCGAACTTCAGAAAAAAGCAGTATTTTTCGTTGGTTTTGTTGTCCTGACGCTTCTTGTGCTGTCGGCTTTGCCGTTTATCGAAAGCTCGCTGCAGTCGTCGATCCTTCCGCCTTTGGGTCTGGAATTTGTAAAAGGCTGGCAGTTGTCCGAGCCGAGTGCGCAGGTTGCGATGAACGTCACCTACGCGACCGCTATCGAGACGGCATTTCGCGTGCTAAAGATCGTGCTGTGGATGGCGACGGTCATAGCGTTTGTCAGGTTTTTCGCCTACGTGATACTTCGGACGGCAAACCGCAACTCTTCGCAAACCAATACTTCGTCACTGCTGAAAACTGTCCTCTCGATCACGATCTATATCATCGCGTTCTTTCTCATCTTCCAAGTTCAGTTTCCGAGTATTCCGCTGACGGGAATCTTTACCGGTTCGACGATCTTGGGTATCGTAGTCGGTCTGGCGTTGCAGGATACGCTGGGTAATCTATTCGCGGGGCTGGCGTTGCAGGCAGATCAGCCATTTGTGGTCGGAGACGTGATAATGATCCCCGGTCGCGGCGAGGGCGTCGTTGAGACTGTCTCTTGGCGGGGCGTTAAGATCCGCACGTTTCAAAACAAGCTGCTGGTCATCAGCAACGCCGTGCTCGGCAAAGAGACCATCGAGGTCGCGCCGAAAGATAATCTGAATGCAAAAGCCGTGTTCTTTAACTCGATGTATTCCAAATCACCGGCTCATACCATTCAGGTCGTGCGCGATGCCGTCAGGCAGGTGGAGAATGTCTCGCCAAAGATACGGCCCGTCGTTCGCATTCGCAATCTCGGCGATAACGGCATCGACTGGGAGGTCAAATACTGGCTCGAAGACTACACCAAACAGCACGACACTGATGCATTGATCCGCCAGCGTATCTGGTATGTGTTCCAGCGTGAAAATATCGAGTTCGCCTATCCGACACGCACCATCCACGTCGAGCCAAAGCCCGTCGAGATCGCCCCGGCGGAGATCGTCAATACCATCTCCGAGCATCTCAATCAGGTGACTATCTTCGCCCCTCTGTCCGACGACGAGATCGACCGTCTCGCCAACGCCTCGACTTCCCGCGTCTATGCACCCGGCGAAGCCATCGTCCGCATCGGCCAGGAAGGCGGGTCGATGTATGTGATCATCCGCGGCTCGGTCAAGGTGCAGATTCCCGAAAACAGCTATCAAAAGACGATCAATACATTAGGAGTCAACGATTTCTTTGGCGAGATGAGCCTGCTGACCGGCGAACCGCGTTCGGCAAACGTCATCGCCGAGGTCGAATCCGAAGTTCTCCGTATCGATAAAAACGGCCTCAAACCCATCCTCGAGAGCAACCCTGTGCTCGTCCAGTCGATAGCCGAGCTTGTCGAAGAACGCCGCATCCTCCTCACCACCGTAGCCCAAGCCGCCGAAGAAGAACACGACGAAACCCCAAAAGGCGTGATGAAGTCTCTTAAGAAGTTCTTTGGTTTGAGATAGACCGCTATCATAGGTTAGGGAATACTTTTGTATGATTGGCAAAATAAGAATCATTTGCGCGGTCACGTTAATAGGCATCGCGAATCTGTGTGCTTACTCTCAGTGCAAACTGCCGACTATTCCCGAACCATCAATAAAACCTCGACTCGCCCGGCTTTTCCCCTATGCCATTATTGATTTACCCACAGGTTTTCATTTGGTCAGTTCGAACGGGC
>JBKJRA010000213.1:0-3172 GCA_046594975.1 Pyrinomonadaceae bacterium
TGTTATTATTTCCACTGTTGATATTAGTGGTGGCGGTTTTTTCCGATTTGCAGGCCAACAAGCTCGAGGCGATAATCAGGACGAGTGCAATGTGTTTCATGATTAGTATCTTGCTAAAAATTAAACAAACTTTCAATAGTAAAAATGGCTTTAACGTAGCCATGCTATTGACGCTCGCCTTTTTTACTTTCCTGATGGCACGGATAACGGTCGCTTATCTGCCCTACAACACCGACGTTGGCTTTTTGCAGATCAAGCGAGATTACATCGACATCGACCATTGGCGCATCGCTTTTTTTGTTCATGTTTATGCGAGTTTGTGGGTGTTGCTCGCCGGTTTTACTCAGTTTTCGAGTCGTCTTCAGGATTATTACCCGCAGTGGCACCGGACATTTGGATATGTTTACGTGACCAATGTTTTGCTGATAACCGGCCCGGCGGGAATGTTGATGGGCTTTTATGCCAATGGCGGTCTGCCGTCGAAGGTCTCGTTTGTCACTCTCGCGATCCTCTGGATGACATTCACGGCCACGGCTCTCATAAAAGCAAAAAATGGGAATTTCGCGTCTCACCGAAATTTTATGATCCGCAGCTATGCCCTCACGCTGTCAGCGATAACGCTCCGGGCTTGGAAATGGGGGATAACCAACAGTTTTGAACTGCCCCCGATGGACGTTTACCGTGCAGTCGCGTGGCTCGGCTGGGTGCCGAATATTATCGCGGCGGAGCTGCTGATACGGATGTACTACCTAAAAAAGAAGCATCGATAACACAACATTAATGGACGGCAATCTTTTCGAAAAACATCTTACGGCAGAAGAAATTGAGCAGGTAATGCCGATTGTTCTAGCTTCTCCGAATGACGAAGGCAGGGTCGAGATGATCGTACGGCGTCCGAAGACGAATAAACGCGAGGTCGTCGAAAGCGGCGTTTTAGATATCTTGCAGGGACTCGTAGGTGATAATTGGCTTACGCGGGGAAGTTCGCGAACCGACAACGGTCTGGGTCATCCCCAAATGCAGTTAAATGTGATGAATTACCGCTTTGCCGTGCTGATAGCCGGCAGCCGCGAACGCGTGCCGCTTGCCGGTGACCAGATCTTTGTCGATCTCGACCTAAGTGCCGCCAATTTGCCGTCCGGCAGTCGTCTCGCGATCGGCGATGCTGTGATAGAGATAACTGCTGTCCCGCATCTCGGCTGCAAGAAATTTGTTGAGCGATTTGGTTTGGAAGCCATGAAATATGCAAACTCTGAATTTGGACGGAAACATAATTTACGCGGAGTAAATGCCAAGATCATTCAAAGCGGACAAATAAAGAACGATGACCGGATAACTCGTTTCGAGATCAGATGATCTCCATTATTTCCCTGAGCGTTTTTCTATTTATATCCGGCACGTTCGCATCATCAGCCGGATAGCCGACAGGTATCAGCACGAACGGAATTTCGCTCTTTGGGCGGCCAAGTATTTCCTGTAAAAACTTCATCGGCGACGGGGTGTGTGTGAGCGTCGCGAGGCCCATATTGTGAAGCGCGGCGAGGAGCATCCCGACGGCGATGCCGACTGATTCTTGCGAGTAATACGTCGGCTCGGTCTCGCCGTCCTCGACAAACGAATTGATCCGAAAAACGATGACCAAATACGGCGCTATCTCGAGGAAAGGCTTGTGCTCGTCGGTTCCAAGCACAGCCAGCCGCCGCAGCCATTTCTCCGACATTCGTCCGTGATAGCTTTCGTATTCTTCTTTTTCGGCAGCCTCACGGATCCGGCGTTTGATCTCAGCATCTTTAACAACAACGAAACGCCACGGCTGAAGATTTGCACCTGACGGAGCGGTTCCGGCTGTCGCAATCGCCTTTTCGATCAGCTCAAACGGAACATCGCGGTCGGAATATTCGCGGACGGTACGTCGGCTATTGAGCATTTCAAAAAACTCATCAGCCTTAGCAAATTGCTCATCAAGCGATAATTCGTGAAAGTTAAGTGACGTAAATTTAGGTGTCGGAATATCTTGAATCATCTATCTTTTGCGCAGTTCCTTGATCCGCTTCCACAATTGCGGCAACAAAGCCGCCGTTTTGATGATCGAGCCGGTGGAGAATGTGCGTGTCATCTTACGAAATGTCTCGACGGCGGTCGGCGTATACGGCATCCACCACGCATCGGGCAGCAGGGCAACTCGGTTGATATGGATGTGCTGGGGCTGAACGAGTTCCATCAGGCCCTCGCGACCGTGGGTGCGGCCTCGGCCCGAATTCTTAAACCCGCCCCAGGGCGTCTGGCCGATGCCGTGTGTGTAAAGAACTTCGTTGACGCAGACGGAGCCAGCTTCGATCTGAGCAGCGACCCGCTTACCTTTGACCAGATCGCGTGTCCAGACACTGGCGGTTAGGCCAAATTCGCTGTCGTTGGCGAGGCGAATGGCTTCTTCCTCGGTCGAAAATGTCGCTATGGGGAGCGTCGGGCCGAATGTTTCCTCTTGCATCGCACGCATGTCGTTATTGGCGTTTGTGATGACAGTGGGTTCGTAGAACAGGCCTTCGAGATTTGGATTGCGGCGGCCTCCGGTCTCTATTTTAGCTCCGCTTGCACGGAAGTCTTCGACGTGATCCTCGACTATCTGTATCTGCCGCTCAGATGACATCGCACCGATAGATGTGGTTTCTTTATCGCCCATATCTTGTTTTAGGGCGAGCGTTTTCTCGACTATCTTTCTCGTTAATTCTTCGGCAACACTTTCCTGAACATAAAGCCGTTCGACAGACGAACACGACTGACCGGAATTGCAAAACGCACCCCAGACTGCGGCTCCGGCGGCGAGTTCAAGATTAGCGTCGGCAAAGACGATCATCGGGTCTTTGCCGCCTAGTTCGAGCACGACGGATGTGAGGTTTTTTGCGGCTGCCGCTGCGATCTTTTTCCCCGTTCCGACCGAGCCGGTGAACATGATCTTGTCCGGCGCAGCATCGACGAGGGCCGCACCTGTTCCGCCGTCACCCGTTACGATCTGGACAGTATCATCGGGAAATCCGGCCTTTTCAAAGATCTCGCCGATCTTTAGGCCGATCATTGGCGTAAGTTCGGACGGTTTGATAATAACTGTGTTTCCGGCCATCAGTGCCATTACCGTTTCGCCCAGCGGGATCGAAAACGGATAATTCCACGCCGG
>JBKJRA010000362.1:0-3206 GCA_046594975.1 Pyrinomonadaceae bacterium
AACAGACGCGCACGCATAACCAGGGATAGTTATCCGTGCCCTGCCCAAGGAGGAGCATACGACGGTTAGCTTTGCTAAAAGCACCAAAACCCATGCGGGGGTTTTGTTCAAAAAGTACGTTCGGCGGGGCGGCCGCTTTTTTTGTTTTAATTGTTGAGGTAGGTAGCTCAACAAAACACGCGTTGTTACTTAAATGTCGAAGTAGGTAATTCGACAAGATAAATGCGCTTTTGTTTCACAAATCGATGTAGGTAGCTCGACAGTAAATATGTGTTCCTGAGAGGGTAACACAGAAACTAGGTTACTTTGCAAGTTTAAAATTGATAATTTCGTAATTTTATCAATTTATGCTTTAACGCCGTTGTAATCGCCTTGAAAATAAATGAGCGGCTTGCCGTCGCTGAGGTTGACTGCTTCGACTTCTCCGACGTAAATTGTGTGGTCGCCGCCACCGTACGTGTGTTTTAGTCGGCATTCGAGACTTGCGAGAGCGTCTATCAGGACGGGAACTTCCTCTATGCCTAAGCGAAATTCGACGTCTTCGAATTTATCGACGGCCGGAGCCGCAAACTGTTCGGACAGAGTCTGCTGTGATTCTTTGAGGATGTTTATGACGAAAACGCCTGATTCTGCAAATGCATTGTGGCTCTCTGTCGTGCTTTCAATACAGATCAAAACGAGCGGAGGAGAAAGCGAGACCGAGCAAAATGCCGACACAGTTATACCGTGCGGGTTGCCGGCGGCGTCTTTGGTCGTGACGACGTTAACTCCGCTTGGAAAGCGGGAGAGGGCACTGCGAAAATCATCTGCGGTTACGGGGCTCATTAAAAAGCAATCTACCTTATCGAAAAGCAATTGGCAAAATCCCGCCCTTTGATAATTAACGGCGAATGACTGATAATCTGCATTAAATGGTGCCTATCGAAGAGTTTATGCAGCAGGTGAGTGCTAAGGTGGATGCAGTGCTGGACGAGCTCGTTCCGGCGGCGGATATCGAGCCGACACGCCTACACGAAGCGATACGCTGGAGCCTGTTTGGCGGAGCAAAACGCATACGTCCAACGATATTATATGCCGTAGGAGAAACGTTTGGAGCCGACAGCAATTTGCTTTCAAGCACCGCAGCTGCAATCGAAATGATCCACACATTCTCGCTGATCCACGACGATCTGCCGGCGATGGACGATGACGCCCTGCGGCGCGGGCGGGCGACGTGTCACAAAAAATTTGACGAGGCAACAGCGATACTTGCGGGTGACGCTCTACAGGTGATGGCGTTTAAAGTGATCGCTGAAGACGTAAATTTGTCAGCGGAGAAAAGGTTGCGGTTCGTTGCTGACATTGCCTCTGCTTCGGGTACGCCTAGCGGTATGGTTGCCGGACAGCAGCTCGATCTTGAGGCGGAGGGCCGTACGTTGTCTATCAGCGAGATCGAAAATATTCACTCGCGAAAGACGGGAGCATTGATCTCCGCGTCGGCAACAGCCGGTGCGTTGATCGGCGGGGCGACGGAAACGGAGCTTGCGGCGATCGAAAAATATGCGTCGAGGATCGGATTATTGTTTCAAATAACTGACGATCTGCTCGACGTTACAGGCGAAACTGAAACGCTCGGCAAGACCGCGGGCAAGGACGTCGCGGCGGAAAAAGCGACTTATCCCGGACATTTCGGCATCGACGAGACGCGTAAAATGGCCGACACGATCCGCGATGAGGCTTGCAATGCACTCGCGACCATCGACAAAGACACGAGCCTCTTGCGGGCGATCGCCGAACTCATCGCAAGCCGTACTAATTGACGGAATTCCGCCCGCATTCGTCGTTTTTTAGCTCCTTGACCGATGAGCGATATCACCAAAAACACGTCAAACTCTCTGATAAAAGCAGCCGGCATTGCAGCGGCATTTATCTTTTTGTACGCGACGGTGCTTAGCAAGCTCGGCGTGGATTGGTGGACGGACGAAAATTATTCGCACGGATTACTGGTGCCTTTTGTCATCGCATTGATCGTTTGGCGTGAGTGGGACGCTCTGAAAAAAGCCGTCACCGATCCGGCAAAATGGCTCGGCGGAGCGACAATTCTGCTGTCGATATTGATGCTGCTCGCCGGGACGCTCGGAGCCGAACTGTTCACACAGCGAATGTCGATGCTGCTGATGCTCGCCGGTATCATCGTCTATTTTCTCGGTACGCGGATCTTAAATTTACTCGTGGTGCCGGTTGCCTTGCTGCTCTTTGCCATCCCAATTCCACAGATCATCTTTAACCGAATCGCTTTCCCTCTGCAAATATGGGCATCTCAGATGGCGGTGTGGGGAATTCGCGTGTTTAGTGTACCGACTCTTCGCAAGGGCAATGTCATCGACATTTTGCCCAAAGGCTCGACGCAGACTATCTCGCTCGAGGTCGTCGAGGCCTGCAGCGGCATCCGCAGCTTAATGACGCTCGTCACGCTCGCGTTAATACTCGTGTATTTCACACGGCGTGACCACCACGGACGCATTGCCAATTTCTCGAAATCTGACTTTTGGCGTGCCGCTATTCTAATGCTCTCAGCGATACCGATCGCGGTGCTGACAAACGCCGCCCGAGTCACTGTGACTGGCGTGATGACATATTATTACGGCAAACAGGCGACCGGGAGCACAGTCCACGACGTCTCAGGCTGGCTCGTTTATCTCGTCGCACTCGTATTGCTGATTGGCGTCAATTTCATCCTAAAACGCATTTTCACAGGCTCTCAAATGAAATCGGAACCTGTCGCCGCCACTGCTCCTGCCACTGCAACTGCCTCTGTCTTGCCTTTGATCGCCGTTCTGTTTCTCAGCGGCTTGTTTATCAACTGGTTCGTCAATCGAGGCGAGGTTGAGGTTTCTCGAAAGCCTCTATCTGAGCTTTCAGCACAGCTTGGCGAATGGAAACAGCGGGGAAGCGAGATCAAATTTGATAAAGGCGTCGAGAGCGTGCTGCGGACGACCGACTACACGATGCGCGAATACACCGCGCTGGACGGACGCATCGCCAATCTCTACGTCGGCTACTACGCCTCGCAGCGGACAGGTGCGACGTATCACAGCCCGCAAAATTGCCTACCCGGAGCCGGTTGGGAAATGCGCGACCCGCAGACCATCGACATCACGACCGCCGACGGCCGCACATTCACCGCCAACCGCTACATCATCGAAAACGGCATCTACAAAGAGGTC
>JBKJRA010000061.1:0-3077 GCA_046594975.1 Pyrinomonadaceae bacterium
CCCTTGAATAGGCGAACGTAATCACACTGGTCCCCGCCTGCAAAAAAGATAACTTCAGCATTCTTTATCGGCGAGATCGAGGTCTTGTTGAGTGTATCGTCCCGCGAAGTAATGACGAAGGTTTCGACGGAGTCGACTCCATTCATAGCCAAGATCGGAGCATTATATCCATCCGAGCCAGAAGCCCGCAGAATCACCACGTCGACCTTTGCACTGCATCCCGTGCATCCACGCGCTTTGTCGATCATCCATTGTAGTGCCGGATCGACATCTGTTCCACCTCCGCCGAGGTCAAGGACCGGGCCGAAAAGCGGCGGCCTTACGTCACCGGTATTACCGCTTCGATAGACCGTCACGGACGAATAAGCGGACATCAGTGGCATCAAAAGCAGCAGAACCAGTAGTATTAATCTTTTTCCAGGTTTCATAAGACAGTGATTCAATTTATTTTATTTACGATAAACAGAAACCAAAAAACCTCATCGCGTGAGGCGATAAATTAATAACGCCGCTCGTTTTGTAAGCAGTGAAAGGGTCGTTGCATTTGCGTATTCACCCTTAGCGTGTGCATTCTCGCCTCCGCCGATACCGAGCCCATCGAGGCTAGGGATGATTCCTGAGATGTATGCGATATCGCCGGCACCACGATCGCCGGGGTCGAGGGCCTCAACCGGGCCCGCGCCGAGGTCGCGGCTTACCTGGTCTAGTTGGTTTAGCATGGCGTAGTTGCCCTCAGTAGGCGACATCGCCGGGATACCATCTTCGAAGGTGATCTTCGCCGAGGTGCCGGGAAGATTTTTCGTAACGATCTCCCGCATCGTTTTGCGGGCCGATTCCTTTTGCTCTTCGCTAATAAACCGTAGGTCACCGTGCACCACAACCTTGGCCGGGACAACATTTGACTTGCCCGAGGCAGAGCCGTCCGACCCTTTTGTTGTGATAGTTGTACCGCCCAGAAACAGTGACGGGTTGAAGGTCAAGTACTTTTCATGCCCGAGTTTTTCGCGAAATTCGTTAAGGATGCGCGAGGCTTCGAATATTGCTCCGTAACCCATCGTTGCCTTGAATATCTGGCCTGAGTGACCCGTTTTTGCTTCAACTTCCAATGTCCAGCCACTTGCACCTCGTCGCCCTACAGTACCCGTATTCCGAACCGTTCCTTCAAAACTCAGAGCTGCCGTGCTGCGCTTTGCCGCCTCGACCATTGGTCCGCGACTGATCTCGGTAGGGTGGCCGGAACTTTCCTCGTCGCCGGTCAGCATCACGACGATTTGCGAATTTTTGAGCACTCCGGCCGCATTCAAAGCACGCAGAGCTTGGAGAATTATCACATCACCGCCTTTCATGTCCCCGATACCGGTGCCGTAAACTTTGTCCCCCACGCGGCGATATTTTTCGCCGCGCAGCACTGTATCGATATGCCCGAGTAACAAAACACGGCGGCCAGACGAGCCCTTCGTTTCGGCGACTAGATGCCCGGCACGGTTCATTTCCGTCGGCATATCTAGCCATTTAACGGTCATGCCTAGAGATCTGAATTCCTCGCTAAAGGCCATTCCGACATTTTTAACTCCAGCTAAATCTTCGGTCGGGCTTTCGGTATTGACCACGTTTTCGAGCAGCGTAATTGCTTCATCATTATGGCTGTCAATGTACTCAATTATCTTCTTCTCCTCGTTAGATAGTTTTTGAGCATGGATAGCGAGTATTGCAATCGCCAGGACGGAGAAGATGAATAGACATTTACATAAGATATGTTTCATTTGAACGGATTGTACACGTGTTTATATTTTTGTCCAAGTTTAGAAATTCACACGCCTGCAGTGGTGCACCAAACATTTAATAGCAAAGCTTACAAAAATGTAAGAAAACCTCGTTCATTAGACTTTTTATTGCGACCGTTTTGTTGTCGTGCGATCTCTATTATAGAATCTCTTTTTTGCAGTGACGAAGGTCGATCTTAATAATATTTTCACAATAATTCAGGAGAAACATGAGTGCTAAAAATGTATTAACTTTTGCTGCCGATCAAGAAGCGAGATTTGTTTCGGTCAGGTTTACAGATTTGATCGGGTCGTGGCACCATCTGACGTTTCCGATCAGCCAGCTGTCTGAGGACAGTTTTGAGGATGGTTTTGGCTTTGACGCTTCTTCATTGAGAGGCTGGGCAGCTATCCATGAATCGGACATGCTGCTCGTGCCGGATCCGTCGCGGTTTTGGATAGATCCTTTTACCGAGGACACTACGTTGTGCCTGATCGCCAACGCTGTCGATCCGATCACTAAAGAAGGATACGACTTGGATCCGCGTTCGGTCGCGATGCGTGCTGAGAGCTACCTCAAATTTACTGGCATCGCGGACACGATAAACGTCGGGCCCGAAGCTGAGTTCTTTATCTTCGACGAAGCTCGGTTTCATAACGACCAGCATTCGGCAGGATTTCACGTTAATTCTGAAGAGGGACATTGGAACTCAGGCCGTGCCGGAGACGAATATTCGGCCAACAGCGGCTATCACATCCGTCCCAAAGAAGGCTACGTGCCGGTCGCTCCGCTCGATACCCTGATCGATCTTCGTAACACGATCTCGACAATCCTTGGCGAAGTCGGTATCGATGTAGAATGTCACCACCACGAGGTCGCGACTGCAGGACAGTGCGAGATCGATTTCAAATTTTCTAATCTGCTCCACACGGCGGACAATTTGATGCTGTTCAAATATGTCGTAAAAAATACAGCTAGTGCTGCGGGCAAGACGGCGACATTTATGCCGAAACCGATCTATGGGGATAATGGTTCGGGAATGCACTGCCACCAATCGTTGTGGAAAGATGGCACTCCGCTTTTTGCGGGCGATCAATACGCCGGACTTTCAGAAATGGCGAAATTCTACATCGGAGGACTGCTCAAGCACGCTCCGGCGCTCGTTGGATTTGCAGCTCCGACAACTAATAGCTACAAACGCGTCATTCACAGATTCGAAGCTCCGGTGAACCTGGCATATTCGGCTCGTAACCGCTCAGCGGCCGTTCGCATACCGATGTTTTCGTCTTCGCCGAAAGCCAAACGGCTCGAAT
>JBKJRA010000099.1:0-2589 GCA_046594975.1 Pyrinomonadaceae bacterium
AACAAGCCGATCACTGACCACCAAATACTGGCTACTGACAACTACTTATTCGTCATATACTTGAACGCCATAGAAGCGATGTCGTCAACGGCACTGCCGTCGTGGTCGCGGTCTAGAACGCTTGAGGCCATGTCGAGGACTGCGTTGCCTGACGACTGCGGAGCAGCAGCCTGCTGTTGTCCTCCGCCTAGCAATCCTCCGAGGAGTCCGCCGAGACCGCCGGCACCTACGCCCTGCTCTTGCTTTTGTTTACCGAGATAGCCCATCACTATCGGGGCGAGAAACATCAATATCTGAGCGACCTGTCCCATGCCGAGACCCGTTTTTTGGCTCACATCCTGTGCAACCGCACCCTGATTGCTGCCGAGTATGTGGCCGAGAATGCCGCCTGCATCTGCCTGCGGAGCCGGAGCCGCTGCCTGATCGCCGCCGCCAAATATCATACCGGCCAAACCGCCCAGATTGCCCAGCACGCCGCCATCGCTGTGATGCTGATCGAGCGTGTTGTTGAGGCTCTCGGCACCTTCGGGCGTCGATGCGTTATTTGCAAGGCCGTTGATAAGAGCGGGCAGTGCCATCTGGATCGCCGAATTGACGAGCGAAGGCTCAGCACCGACATTCTGGCTGATCTGATCGACCGCCTGACTTCCCTGTTCCTGTCCTAAAAGATCCTCTAATGAAAACATAATAATTACTCCTGATTACTGACTTATTTATCCCGCAACCCGCGTCACGGCTTCCGCAAAATTTGCTGTGCCGATATAGTAACAGAAAGGGCTTTGTCATACCAATAATTAAGGTGTCTCCAGTTAATAAAATATTCACAATCAAAAAAGTCGGTTTTACCTCGGTCGCAGCAGTAATTTTGCTTGCTCTGATAGCGGGTGGAATATGGTTTTGGGGGCGAGGAACGACGTTTACCAAACCGCTGCTATACACCTCGACCATCGCCGGAACGAGCGGTGAGATCGGCGAGCCTTTCGGTGTCGCTGTCCGTGACGAAGACATTTACATATCCGACGGCCAAAACGACGAGATCTGGCGTATCTCAGCAAGTAAAACAAGCGTGTTTGCCGCCGGACTCGACACGCCTTCGGGCATTGCATTCGACAAAGACGAAAACCTCATCGTCGCCGATTGCGGTTCGCATACCATCAAGTCAATTAACGCAAAAGGAGAGGTTACAACCATCGCTGGTATCACGAACCGCTTCGGTTTTGCCGATGGCGATGCGGCGACATCTTTGTTCAACGCCCCTATCGGTGTCGCGGTTAACGACAGCAAAATATTCGTCACCGACACCTACAACGACCGCATCCGCGTAATCGAAAATGGCAAGGTCACGACTTTAGCCGGTTCAGCGAAAGGCTTTGCCAATGGCGACGCAGCGACCGCAAAGTTCGACACACCGACCGGCATCGCTGTCTGGCAGAACAAACTGATCGTCGCCGACACAGGCAATAACCGCATCCGCGTCGTCGAACCAAACGGCGAGGTCTGGACACTCGCGGGAACCGGCGAATCCGATCTCAAAGACGGCCTGATGCTCGCGGCTTCGTTCGTCCAGCCGACAGGCCTCACCGTCGGCAAAGACGGCACACTTTTCATCACCGACGGCAACGCCATCCGCAAGATCTCGGGCGATGTCATCCCGATCGTCACCACCGTCTCGTATTCCGAACGCGGCATCGCCGACGGCAACGTCCGCCATTCGAGATTTAATCGGCCATCCGGTTTGGCTAGTGATAATAGCGGCAACTTGATCGTCGCTGACAGCGAAAACAGGCTCGTCCGTCGCATTTCATCGGACAATCACGGAACGGCGATCACGCCGGAGCAGCTCAGCGCTCTTCGCGGAACGCCCGAGGATTTCAGAAAATTGCAGCCGCCGCGTTGGCCCTACGATCCACCGACTGCCAAACGCGACATCGCGGGGACGCTCGGCGAGGTTCGCGGCGACGTAAAGCCGGGCAACGACGATCTGCATTTTCACAACGGCCTCGACATCGCCGGAGCCTACGGCGAGACCGCTAGATTTGTCCGCGAAGAAAAGGTCCTGCGTCCCATAGCCGCTGAAAATTTCGGCACGCTTCGCGAGCTGCTGCGAATGCCGACGATGGGCTACATTCACATTCGTCTGGGCCGCAGCTCGACCGGAGCGGTTAACGACGACCCGCGTTTCATATTCTCAAAAGACACGAGTGGCAAGCTCGACGGCGTCCGTGTCCCTCGCGGTGCCAAATTCAAAGCAGGCGAACCGATCGGCACGCTCAACCCGATGAATCACGTCCACCTTATCGCCGGACGCAGCGGCTCCGAGATGAACGCCCTCGACGCACTCATACTGCCCGGCATCACCGACACCAGACCGCCTGTCATAGAAAAAGTCACGCTGTTTGATAAAAATTGGGATCAAATAGAGTCCACATCAGGAAAGCAGCGAATTACACTAATGGGCCCGATCCGCATTGTGGTTAAAGCCTACGATCAGGTTGACGGCAATTCTGACAGACGCAGGCTCGGTGTTTACAAAGTCGGCTATCAGATATTGCGCGACGACGGTTCGTCCATTGCTCGTCACTAACGGGC
>JBKJRA010000231.1:0-12612 GCA_046594975.1 Pyrinomonadaceae bacterium
CGATGATAGCGCTTTCGCCGAGAATTGCCCTCGCACTTTCGGGCGATAAATCAGCTTGTCCTAAATGCACACCATCCGCTTTCAACGCCAGGGCGACATCGACCCGGTCATTAATAATGATCTTGACCTTATAATGTCGCGCGACTTCAACTGCCAATTTTGCTGATTCATAAAATTCATTGGGCGATGAGCGTTTTTCCCGCAGTTGGATGATCTCAGCACCGCCGGCGATCAATTGCTCGACCTGCTCCGCGTGAGATATGCCGGAGATCCGTGTATCTGTGATGGGATATATTTTTGGAATTTCAAATTTCAAAATTAAAAGTCCGCAATGGAAATAAACAACAGATTTTGGGTTAATACAGCGATTTCATCATCAGAAAGCAGTCTTCGCCATTGTTATAATATTTTGCGATGCGTTGGACGATGGTGTAATCGGATTTGCGATAAAGATTTTGTGCGAACGTGTTACCGACGCGTACCTCCAGCATTATTGTGCCGACCTCGCGTCTGCGTAAGGCTTCCTCTATATGCGCAAGCAGACGCTCAGCGATACGGCGTTGGCGATGCTCAGGTGCTACCCCGATGGTCGTCAGATGAGCTGCATTATTTTCATTGACCATAACAAACGCAAACCCTACGATCTCATCCTGCGGCGTGACCATTCGGTAACTCAATGTGCGTGGTTCATTAAGCAGATAATCGAATGTATATTTAGTGTAGTTATCTCCGTTTCGGAAACAGCGGATATTAAGCTTTAAGACCTCCGCCAGATTATCCAATGTCAGAGGGCGGATCGCATATGTCGTTTGCTGCGCAGGAACAATTACCCCCGGCTCGGTATAAGCTAGAGGGGTAAAAAAATTCCTAATTGTCTCGAGAACGGCCATTTCTGTTCAGACTAACAGCATACAGTCGCCATAGCTGTAAAAACGGTATTGTTCGGCGACGGCGTGACGGTATGCATCCATTATAAGTTCGTGTCCGCCAAAGACGGAAACCAGGACGAGCAGAGAGCTTTTCGGTAGATGAAAATTTGTCAGCAAAGCATCGACGGCTTGAAACCTATAATCCGGTGTGATCGTCAAACCGGCAGAATATTGACCCGATGTAATATTGCCAAACTCAGCAATGTTTGATTCGAGCGCACGAGTGGTCGTTGTTCCAATAGCGACGATCCTTCTGCCGTCATTTTTTGCTCTATTTAACAGCTCGGCGGTTTCTGCATCGATCTCGTAGCGTTCAGGTAAAACATTGTGCAGGGAAAGATCCTCGACACGAACCGGCTCGAAGGTTCCATAACCGACGTGCAGCGTTATCTCAGCAATGCTTGTGCCTATATTTCTGATCTTATCGAGCGTCTGAGGCGTGAAATGCAGCCCGGCGGTCGGTGCGGCAATGGCCCCGCGTTTGCTGGCATAGACGGTCTGATAGCGCTCGCGGTCAGTATCAATGCTTCTACTATTTCGCTTAATATACGGTGGCAGTGGTGTTTGTCCATGTTCGTCGATTATAGTGTTGAGGTCGCCTGTGGCAGTAAATTTGACTATGACCTTTCCATCGTCATTTTTCGCTATCACGGTTGCCGAGAATTGCTCCGAAAATGTGATCTTTCGGCCGATCTTTAGACGTTTTCCGGGACGGGCGAGAACTTCCCACAGATATTCATCTATCTCCTTAACGAGAAACGTCTCGAGATTAGCACCGGTATCGGATTTTCCATAAAGCCTCGCGGGGAATACCTTTGTGTTGTTTAAGACGAGAACGTCATCTTTGCGGAGAAAATCGGGAAGATCTAGAAATTGTTTGTCGGCGACTAGTCCAACAGAACGGTCAACTACGAGCATTCGGGAAAGCTCGCGTTTATCGGCTGGTTCCTGAGCTATGAGTTGCTCAGGCAAGGTATAATCGAAATCGGAAATTACCATATTCACAAAGGTTTACGCTTCACAAACTAGTTGTTAGCAACTGCTGATAGGAATATAATCATCGTATCAACGATTTTTTAGATTGTGGCCGATACAATCTTATTTTGGATGAAAATTTTAGATTTGGCACGTTGCAAATTTATCTTTACTAAGCCTTGGGTTAGGTTAACGAGGGAGATATTATGAAGAAAACAAAAATATTTAGCGCAATTTTAACAGGACTGTTAATAGTAGCTTTTGCGGCAATCACACCATTGGCAATTAACGCACAAAACGGACGTTATGCCAATGTTTACAGTAAAAGCCAGGTTAAAAATTTTATCGACAACCTGGAAAAAAGCAGTAACATTTTCAAGAAAGATTTTGATAAATTTATCGACCGGAGCAATCTGAACGGGACCAACACCGAAGACAGGTTTCGCGGATATGTTGACGATTACGAAAATGCACTTGACCGTCTAAAAGACCGTTACCAGGACTCAAATAGCTGGTGGGACAGCCGTTATGACGTTCAGGAAATGATCAATAAGGCCGAACCTGTCAACACTATGATGAACGGCCTCTCGTTTGCCTACCAACTCGAATCGCAGTGGCGTAATATGCGAAACGATATCAATAAAGTTGCTGACACATACGACCTCGCCGGTTTGAACGGCGCTGGCTGGAATGGAGGTAACGGTGGCTGGAATAACAACGGTCCTATCAGCAATCCCCCAAACTGGGCACAGGGCACCTTTTATTCGAACAATAATGGTGGTTTTAGGGTGACCATTACGGGAAACGGGCAGGTAACTCAATATGGTGCTGACGGACAGTCTTCGTATGGACGCTGGTATCAGAATTCGATCTGGGTCAATGGCCAGCGATATCCTGTGTCCAAAACAAATTTCGGGCTCCGTTCTTATGATCAACAGACCGGCCAATATAACGAGTATTCGAAAAATAACAATGGTGGCAATGGTGGCAATGGTGGCGGTTGGAACGGTAGCGGCCAGATGAGCAACCCGCCAAGCTGGGCGCAGGGTACGTTTTACTCGACAAATAACGGTGGTTACAGATTGACCATTACCGGTAACGGACAGGTGACACAATATGGAACGGACGGTCAATCCTCTTACGGACGCTGGTACAAAAACTCGATCTACGTGGATGGCTATGAATATCCTGTAACCAAAATGATCAACGGTATTCGATCATTCGATCGGCGAACGGGACAATATAACGAATATTCAAAAAATAACGGCGGTGGAAACGGTAACAATAACGGCCCGACAAGCAATCCGCCAAGCTGGGCACAGGGCACATTTTATTCGACTAATAATGGCGGTTACAGGTTGACCATTGCCGGCAATGGTCAAGTAGCCCAGTATGGTGCTGACGGACAGTCGTCTTATGGACGCTGGTATCAAGATTCGATCTACGTTGATGGCCAAGAATATCCCGTAACTAGAACAAATTACGGAATTCGATCATACGATCAAAGGTCGGGGCAGTATAACGATTATTCGAAAAATATTAACGGCGGAAATGGCAGTGGAGGAAACGGCGGGGGCCAGATGAGCAATCCGCCAAATTGGGCTCAAGGCACGTTTTATTCTACCAACAATAACGGGTACAGATTGACCATTTCTGGCAACGGACAGGTTACGCAGACCGGACCGGACGGTCAGACTGCATACGGTCGTTGGACTAATAATTCGATAATCATTGATAATATTGAATATCCGATAACGCGTCTCAGTAATGGTTTGAGCGGCCTCAACCCTGCGGATGGTTCGGTAACGACCTACCGCAAACAATAGCTTGAACTTCTTCGCAATTAGTTGCGAAGCTACAATTAGCAAAAATAAAACGGCACGCCTTTTTGGGACGTGCCGTTTTTATTTCCGGATCTTAGTGGCGATCCCAAAGATCCGTTTATTGTTTAGTAACCTCGTTAAAATTATTTACCATAATATCACCCCCTGTGAGAACCATATTACATAAATTATCTAAACGAAGCCAGCGATTTTTTTCAGCATCGCAAAAAAATGGTACCGAGGGTCGGAGTCGAACCGACATGGGCGTTAAGCCCGCTAGATTTTGAGTCTAGTGCGTATACCAATTTCGCCACCCCGGCCTGGAATTTAAGATAATAAAGGTCTGACGGCGATAGGTCAAGACACAACCCTGAATTATCCTCGCTAAACCTCGATCAAAACCTCTATCTGAACCCGGCGTTTTGCCTCGTCGAGAAAGTTTTCTATTGATGCCGCAACCTTTTTGTCGGTCAAGATCTTATGGACCACGAGCCGTTTTTCATCCAGGCTTGGCAACAGCAAACCCGGCGAAAGCCTCCTAAATTCGTGAATATATGTGTCACGATAATATTTTGCTTCGTCCTCGGGGGTAATCACTACGAATGAACCGAACCGAAAATCTACGTATTTTTCGATCGCGACACGCTGCGAGATAAGATGTTCGAAATTGTCATCCTTGATCGATTCGAACCCGACCTGTTTCAATCTAGCTTCGAAAACCGACGGTGACGGAAAGTAAGATAACGTCTCATTTATCTTGTCGGCGATCTCTTTGTCGGTCGGGGCGTTACGCGGCAACCGGGCGGCCTCAAGCGCGAAAAGCCGTTGATTTATAAGAACTTGCAGGGCCTGGTTTAGCTCCCGTGAACTCGGTTTTTCAAGCTGTGTCCCCGGCTGTAGGGCAAGCTGCCATACGATGTCGGAATATGTTATCAGCTCTGTCCGGCCGCTATCGCTCACTACGGCGACGGTCTTGTCCACGACCTCCTGAGCATTTGCAGTCTCCGATATTGCGGCGCAAACAAAAATTGCACAGATAAAGAGAATACCCAAACCAAATTTTTGTGGTAAAGATCTCATCGTGTCTAAATCCAATTTTCGACCCCTTTTACAGTGCTGTCAACCCGGTGTTTCGCATGTTAAATTTCTTGACATAATGTTAAATATTGTTTTTAATTATAGAGGAGGCTTCTAAACTTCTCATTTCGATATTTCCTCCTTCATTGACTATATTTTTAGCACCGACATACTCATCTGCGATCAATTAGAAATGTTAACTTCCTCGCCGTCGAAAACTGACGCCAGCCCCATTGCTTCGATAGCGGAGCGGAGAGACCACACTAATGACCTAAAGTTCATTTCCGAACTCGGGCGGAGCCTGCTTGTCACCGTGCATCCGAAAAAGGTCGCTAGCCGTGTCGCCGAATCCATCCAACAAGGAGTAGATGCGGGCGTGTGCGTATTTGTTGCCGAGCTTGACAGCATCGGGCTGATAACTTGTGGTTTTGGACCTGTTGGCGAGATCGACGAAGGTTTTCTTAACCGCACAAGGTTTGAAAAGTGGTTTAATTTTATGCCGCCGCAGATCGGATATTCGGAAGAGTCGGCTAGTGAATTTCTCATCGGCGACTACGAACATTCCCACGAATACGTATCTCCTCTGCACATTAACGGCGAGATCAAAGGCGCGATAATCACAGGTTTTTCAAGCAAGCAGGATTTCTCGGATCAAAAGGCAAGACTTATCGACGCAGCGACGCAGATGGCAGCGATGAGCGTAAATCTGTCGGCTCATTATGGATCGGCGCTTGATGATTCGATAACCGAGGCACGCGAAGAGCACCGCAAATTTACCGAATCGATCCTAGACGCACTGCCCGTTTCGCTTTATGTTGTTGATCGCGATTACCGCATTGTTACCTGGAACCGACACCGAGAGGTTGGTGTTCAGGGTATTCCGCGTGATCTTGCGATAGGGCGAGATGTGTTTGACGTGCTGGAAAAATATCCGCAGGGACGTCTGAAACAGGAATTTGAGCGAGCTTTTCGAACTGGTCGTATCGAACGTATTGAGCAGCAGACAGTTGCTGATGACGGTTCGACGCTGCACTGGATGGTCAGCAAGGTGCCGATGAAAAACGCCGATGGCGACGTAACGCATGTCATTACCGTCGGCGAAGACGTGACAGCTCGCGTAGATGCGATCCACGCGATCAACCGTGCCGAGAAATTAGCAGCCGTGGGGCGCCTTGCCGCAGGCGTTGTCCATGAGATCAATAATCCGCTGGCGACAATTGCGGCTTGCGCGGAGGCGCTGGAATCGAGGATCGACGAAGGTTCATTCGAAATGTCAGATGCAGCGGACGATCTGACCGAATATCTCGGCTTGATCAAAAGCGAGGCTTTTCGTTGTAAAGCTATAACGACGGGTCTGCTAGATTTTAGCCGCATCCGGACTGGTGAGCGGTCGCAGATAGACATTGGCGATGTTGTCCGTTCGGCGGCAAATCTAATTTCTCATCAGAAACGCGGCAGTGGTATTATTCAGGAGATCGAGATCGATCAGGATTTGCCGTTTGTAAGTGCTGATGGTGGCCAGATCCAGCAAGCGATAATCGCCCTCGCGACAAACGCCATTGACGCGATGCCTGTCGGCGGTAAGCTCGCGTTTCGCACATTTCAACGCGGAAACCGCGTCGTGGTCGAAATTGCCGATACCGGTTCCGGCATCCCGCAGGAGAATATGTCCAAGATATTCGAGCCGTTTTTCACGACTAAAGAGGTGGGACGCGGCACGGGCCTCGGGCTTGCCGTTTGCTACGGTATCATTTCTGAGCATGGCGGCCGCCTCAGCGTCCGCTCAAATGTCGGCAAAGGCACGACGTTCTCGATCTTTTTACCCGCTACTACTTAACCCCACCCAAAAAACGTATGCCAAAATTACTTGTTGTCGATGACGAAAAAAACCTGCGTCTAGTGGTGCAGAAAGAAATGGCCCGCCAGGGTCACGAAGTCGAATGCGCATCGGACGGCGAAGCCGCCTGGGAAATGCTCGAGCAGCAGGATTTTGATGTCGTCTTATGCGACATAAATATGCCGCGTCTCGACGGCCTGGGACTGCTGCGCCGGACACGCGAGCAGAGCCAAAACCCGCCTGAGGTTATAATGCTCACCGGCCAGGCAACGGTCGAATCTGCCATCGAAGCGATGAAGCTAGGTGCATACGACTATCTGACCAAACCGTATCGCATCGGTGAACTCTCGGCTTTAGTAACAGCTGCTGCCGAGAAACAACAGCTCAAGGTCGATAACCAACGCCTGCGGGCTCAGATCGCTCGCACGCATCATTCTTTGCCTGAGATCGTTGCTGATTCACCGCAGATGAAAGAAGCTCTGCGACTCGTACAGCGTGTGGCTCCGTCAGATACCTCGGTTCTTATAACAGGGGAATCGGGTGTCGGTAAAGAGCTGATCGCTCAGGCGATACATCGCCTCAGCAACCGCAGCGACAAACCGTTTATCGATCTTAACTGTGCGGCTCTGCAGGATACTCTGCTCGAGAGCGAACTCTTCGGTTATGAGGCCGGCGCGTTTTCGGGTGCAAGGGCACGTAAACTGGGTCTTTTTGAGATCGCCGATGGCGGGACGTTATTTCTGGACGAGATCATGGAGATGCCGTTGCAGCTCCAGTCAAAACTACTTCGAGCATTGGAAACACGAACATTTTTCCGAGTCGGCGGTGTGAAAAAGGTCGAGGTTGACGTTCGGCTCATCGCCGCAACGAATCGCGACAAAGACTCCGCAATTGCCAAAGGCGTTTTCCGTGCCGACTTGATGTACCGCGTCAATAGTTTTGAGATCAACGTTCCGCCGCTTCGCGAGCGTCGCGAGGACATCGAACCGCTCGCACGTTATCTGCTGCACAAACTCGCGGGCCATGACGAGCCCGAATTGTCACCTACGGCGATCGATGCCTTAAACACTTTTGACTGGTCGGGCAATGTCCGTCAACTCCGCAACTGTCTCGAACGGGCGATACTGCTCTCCGACAACGGAATTATCACGCCGCGTGAGCTGCCGCCGGAGATAGCGTTTCGCACTGAAAAGACTAGCGTTTCGGTCAGCTATAACGCACCGCAATCCATCGGAGTTACTTCGTTTCAAAATGCATCGCCGTCCAACCTCCGCGATGTCGAACGCCAGCAGATTATTGGCGCCCTTGAAAAGACAGGCTGGCACCGCGGCAAAACAGCTGAGTTGCTGGGCATCTCGCCATCGACGCTCTATCGGCGTCTCCGCGAATACGATCTGGATGTTCGGTAAAATTATCTAACCTTTTGGCAGGAACAAAAACCTTTGCTCGGACATCGGCATTAGGCGCTCATCAAACTTAACTTTTTGCTTTTGCAGAGCTTCCCGCAAATTATTGCCGCCGAACAATAGCAGATTACGCTTTTTTGACCATTTTATAAGACGAGGCAGTTTTTCGGTAAATTTATCGAGCGCCCGGCAGGTGATAAATTCACAATTATAAGGATCGACCTCTTCGAATTGATCGTGTGCGACCCGAACGCGCGAGGCGAGCCCGAGGGCTTCCACCGTCAATGTGAGAAATTTCGCCTTCTTTTCTTTTGATTCTATCAGGACAGCAGTAAGGCCTTCGCGAACCAGCAGACATGGTATCGACGGCAAACCGCCGCCCGCGCCAACATCGGCAAACTTTACGCTCAATGGCAGATGTTCGAGCAGCGTGAGCGATTCGAGAATGTGGCGGATCGCAAATTCCTCCGCCGCCATCGGAGCGACTAGATGTAGAAACTCATTATTTTGCTGGATCAGGTCGTAATAATCGGCGAGTTTAGCGATCTGAGCTTCATTGAGGCTCAAGCCGAATGCGGATTGGTGAGTATTGATAGATTCTATAAATTCTGAACGCATTAATAATGGATTTCCTAAAAATGAAAAAGGGGACAACAGATTTTCATCCTTTATCCCTCATATTTCATCCTTTAATGTGGTGCGGACGAGAAGAATCGAACTTCCACGAGATTGCTCCCACAGGCTTCTGAGACCTGCGCGTCTACCAGTTCCGCCACGTCCGCGTTTCGAACATTGATAATACGAATTTGGTAACGAAAACTCAAGATTAGCGCTCCGATTTGCTATATTTGACGAGTGGAAACGAGTTTACGGGACAATTTGGTTGAAATCCGAAGACGGATCAATCGTGCTGCCGTTCGTATTGGCCGTGATCCAAATGAAATAAAACTTGTCGCCGTCAGCAAGACGCATCCGGCCGCAGTACTACACGAAGCAATCACAGCCGGAGCAACCGTTTTAGGCGAAAACAAGGTTCAGGAAGCCGAATCGAAGATCCTCGAGGTCGGACGAACCGCAGCCGAATGGCACCTGATCGGGCACCTGCAATCGAACAAAGCGCGAAAGGCAGTGCAGATTTTCGACGTGATCCACTCAGTCGATTCGGTCGAACTCGCCGACAGACTCGAGCGTATTTGTATTGAAGACGGACGTGCGGAGCTTTCCGTATTTGTGCAGGTCGATCTTGCCGGTGCAGAGACAAAATCCGGCGTTAGGGAAAGCGATCTACCGCAACTCGTCAGCTATTTGCAGACGTGTAAATGTTTGAAATTTGACGGCTTTATGTTGTTGCCTCCGTTTTACGACGACGCGGAAGCGACACGACCGTTTTTCAACCGTCTGCGTGAGATACGCGACGAGATATTGCCCGACGGCGAGCTTTCGATGGGGATGAGCCACGATTTTGAGGTCGCTATCGAAGAAGGAGCGACTGTTGTCCGCGTCGGGACTGCTATTTTTGGCGAACGCGGCAGTTAATACTATTTCTATGTTAGAAAAGGGAATTACATATTTGGTCAAGCCAGATGTGTCTTCTGAACAGTTAGATCAACTTTTCGCAGGAAATTGGCCCAATTTGGCGAAGGTCCTGCAAAAGAGTCTTACTCATATCTGTGCATATAGCGATCGTCGATTGATCGGCTTTGTAAATATCGCTTGGGACGGCGACAGCCACGCTTTCTTACTCGATCCTACGGTTCAGCCCGAATTTAGACGCCGTGGTATTGGAAGTGAACTGGTCCGGCGGGCCACGGAGGCGGCGCGTGATGCGAATGTAGAATGGATCCATGTGGATTTTGAACCATATCTTGCTGATTTCTATACTAAATGCGGGTTTGTGCCCACCCACGCCGGTTTGATCCGATTGAGGGATTAGTCCTTATGCTTTCATTAACAATTTATCCGATAATTTTCCTCGTCGTCTGGTCGCTGTTCGGCTTGTTTGTCGGCGTGCTTTTGCTGCGGATGATCTTCAACTTTACGGACCCAAATCCGTTTGGCAAGTTTGGTAGGTTTGGTTTTAAGGTTCGCAAATTTACCGAAAGATGGGTGTATCCCTCGGCCAGGTTTTTGGCAAATTACCGCGTTGACACAAAATGGGCGCCGCTGCTGACGATGTTTATAGGGCTGGTGCTGACCTACTTTCTGATGCAGATAGTTGGAAACACTTTCTTCGTAGTCGATGGACTGACTGCGGGCGTTATTACGGGAAATCCACAGGTCGTAATCGGATTTGTCCTATACGGACTGCTCAGTATTTTGGTGCTTTTTATCTTTTTGCGGTTTCTCGCTTCATGGTTTGTTTTTACCAACAAGACCTTTTTTGCATTTGTAATAAAGGTCACAAACCCAATAATGATCCCTGTTCAACGCCTGATACCGCCTTTGGGGATGTTCGATATATCGGCGATGATCGTTCTGCTGCTGATCGGGTTTCTACAGTCGATAGTGCTTCGGGTATTTGTGTCCGGCTAATCTTCATCGGCGTCAGTTTCACGTTCTTCCTCGTCGGGTTTCACTCCCGCCGTCATTAATTCAAACGCGGGCGCGTGCATCGCGACGGGCATCGTCATATCACCACGGACCGAGAACCAAATGATCTCGTTGAGTTCACGCGAATTAGCCATGTCGGGATGTGTCAGATCCTGCCGGTCTGTGAGGTTCATAAAAAATGCCATTTTTGCCGACGGCTTTGCGGGCGGAAATAGATTGTCAAGAGCGACGTTTGGCAGCTGAGATGTGTATGGTCTTAAATCGGCCTTTGCGGTAAAGATGTCGATCGGTGTGGCGTTGGCATCGAGGAAATTCATTGGAGGTAGCCCAATACACAACTCAAGCGTGCGGACGAGGCTGACCGTGTTGTGAAATTCGTGAACGAGCGGCCCAGACCGATTGTATGCCGAAATCACGAATGCCGGCGACCGATGAGCATCTAAATGGTCGGGGCCGTCCTGAGCATCGTCCTCGACGACAAAAATGGCCGTGTCCGCCCAATACGGGCTATTGGAAACTTCCTGGACAAGTCGCCCGAGCGCATAATCATTTTCGGCAACGTAAAACTGCGGTGTCGGCGTGCCTTTGTGCAGGCCAGCAGTATGGTCGTTTGAAAGCCGGACGATCGAAAGATTAGGCAGATGGTCGCCCTTATTCGCTTGCCGGTCAGCAACATAGCTTTGGAATTCGGCGGACCAAGAGCCAAAACGCGAGTTGCCGCGAAAAGCAGGGTTTTGATTGTTATTTGTAATTGCCGGATCTAAAGCGGCATTCGATTGCCTAGCCGCAGTATAGCTATCGGTGGTGAAGCTATCAGCCGTATCGGTGTCAAAATTACGGTGCTGCGGCGAGAAATTACCTTCGAGCGACTTTTTGGCGGCAAAAGCCGTCACGGTTGGCGAGATGTCAGGATATTTCTTACCTTTTTGCTTATTCAGGGCTTCAACATCGGCCGTTGAGACCGTCGAAATGTATTCTCCATAGTTGCGATATGTTAAGCCGGCACGTTTTGCAGCATCCCATAGATACATCGTTTCAGGCTCGCCTATGTCTCGTGCCCCGTTAAGATATGGAACATATTTTTTCTGGTAATTGGCAACGTCTTCGCCGGTTGCGGGCAGATCGAAAACCGGCGGCAGAGCTACTGGCGGCTGGCCGCCGGGCGGGTCGTATGACGGTAGGCGGTTAAATCCTTCGTAGTCGTAGGTCCGGCCGCGACCTGAATAATTCCAACGAAACGCCTTGTCGATATAGTCGTTTGAAAATGCGGCGGTTGACCAATTATGCCCATCCGGTGAAGCCTCAGCATTGACGAAAAAGCGGTCGAATAAGCCGAAACGCAACGCTAGTTCCCGAGCATTCGGCGTGATGTTCTGTCCAGCACCGCCGGGCGATCGAGCGGCATCGCCGGCTCCAAATATCGCGACTGATGCATCCCCGTCGGCCTTATTGCCATCTCCGCTGTGTGTGAGGTCACCAAATACTTGATCGTACGTGCGATTTTCCCGGATGACGTAGATGACGTGTTTGAACGGCGACTTGCCACCGGGAAAGATGTCACGTTTCTCACGACCGAGAAGGCCGTCATTTCGCATCACCTTTTGAGTGTAAGCATAGAGTTGCGTTTCGTCCGGAACTGTGACGAGACTAATATTTCCTGAAACAGCTGAGACACTATAGAGCCCGCGTTTGTTGTAGGTGTCGCCGGGAAAATTACTGTTCGGCATGTTGGGGTAGAGCCCTGAATCATTGACCTTCATCGACGAATTATCCATCCCAGTTCCTTTGCCGTTAGCGATAAAGAGCTTGTCTCCAACGACTGCAACCGCTGATGCATATTTGCCGGTAGGAATGAAACCGAGCAGTTTTGAGCGGTTCTTTACCGTTGGGCTTTGAGTGAATTGAATCATCGCGACGGCATTTGCGTGGGCGTTTGCGACGAAGAGCGTAGATTCGTCATCGCTCAACGCTAACCCTTCGGGACTTGCTCCGGTGAGTGCCGTTTCGGCGAGACG
>JBKJRA010000248.1:0-4146 GCA_046594975.1 Pyrinomonadaceae bacterium
CGATATTGAGGCAGTGGTCAGCGGTCAGTTGTCAGTTGTCAGCGAAGAAAGTAAAGCATTCATGCCGTCAACAGTTGTCGGAGCCGCAGGTTTTCGTGACGAGACGACCTCGAAAATGCGTCAGATCATCGCGAGCCGCCTAGCCGAATCGCTCGGCCCGATCCCGACTTTTTATTTAACCGTTGAGATCGAAATGGACAATGTGTTTGAGCTTCGCAAACAGGTTAATTTGTCTGTCAATGATGCTCAAAAGATCAGCGTTAACGATATCGTCGTCAAAGCGGCGGCAATGTCCTTGGTCAAACATCCATTTGCTAATGCGTCTTATCAAGACAAATCGATCCGTTTTTACAATCAAGCAGATATTGGCGTAGCGGTCGCAATCGAAGACGGACTTATAACCCCCGTTATTCGTGGTGCAAATCTAAAAGGCTTTCTCGAAATATCGGCTGAGATCAAAGACCTTGCTGCAAAAGCCAAAGCTAAAAAGCTCCAACCAGAAGAATATACCGGAGCAACGTTCTCGATCTCAAATCTCGGAATGTTTGGAATCAAAGAATTTACGGCGATCATCAACCCACCCGAAGCCGGGATCCTTGCCGTTGGCGGTGCGGCTCCGGTGCCTGTCGTCCGCGACGGCGAGATCGTCGTCCGCAACATCATGCACGTCACCATGTCATGCGATCACCGCGTCATTGACGGTGCGACCGGTGCAAAATTCCTACAGACATTCAAGCAAATGCTCGAACAGCCGGGGATGATGCTGGCCTGACGTGAAAACCCGCAAAACATCCGCTTCACCATATCTGGCACTGATCGCTGTTCAGGTCTTTTTCGGCTCGTTTCCTGTCATCGGAAAGGTCGTGCTCAAAGCAATACCTGCACTATCCCTCGTGGGATTTCGTGTAGGTATAACGGCCCTCGTTCTAGTTATATTTCAGACATTTCGCGGTCGAGTCTGGCTCAAGAAAAAAGATGATTATTGGCGGCTCGGAGTTTTGAGCCTGTTTGGAGTAGTCTTTAATCAACTTCTTTTCGTCAACGGACTTTCATTGACCAAAGCGTCAAATGCTTCACTTTTGGCAGTCACAATTCCAATCTTCGCCCTCACTGTCGGTTCTATAATTGGTGCCGAAAAACTCCGCAAGATTAAGGTCGCAGGCATATTTCTTGCAGCTATCGGAGTGGTTCTCATTATCGACCCAAGCAAAGCATCGTTCTCATCAGAGACGACGCTTGGAGATATCCTCATTGTGATAAATTCACTTTCTTTCGGCATCTATGTTGCCACATCAAAAAGCGTAATAACCCGCAACGGGGCTTTTCGTTCGATGATGTGGGTCTTTTTGCTTGCTGCTATTGTCTGCGTACCATTGGGATTATTTTCATTTTCACATATTGACAGCTCGTCAATAGAACCGATCACATGGCTGCTAATTATGTATATTGCGATTTTCGCAACCGCTGTGCCTTATTTGCTCAATGCATGGGCGATCACAACGGTAAACCCTTCAACTGTTGCAGTTTTTATTTATCTACAGCCATTGATCGGATTTCTATTTGCGGTAATATTTCTGGGTGAGCATATCGATTTCAAATTTGTCATAGCTGCAGCGCTAATTTTTGCCGGCGTATTTCTCGTTACGCGAAAGTATGTTCCCATTGAAACATGAGATAGTTTTATGTGTAGATACAATATCCATACACGAAAGAATGGCGACGCAGATCAAACAAATAGACAATAACGGCAAAACGATCCTGAGGGTCGATGGTGAATTACTGCACGATGACGCCCTGCTGTTGGAACGCATCGCTACCGGGATTCATGACGATACAGGCAATCACATTACAATTGACCTTGCCGATCTTGATTTTCTCGATAGCGAAGCGGCTTCAATCTTGAAAAGGGTCGCGGATCTCGATGGTTTTGCGATCGAAGGTATTGAGATATTTCTGCAATCTGTCGTCAACGACGCTGAACGCCATGGCGTTTAGCTCCCTGCACACCTGACTTTTTCTCAAAAACAATTTACATTAAGAGGAATGAAAATTCGGGAAATAGCAGACCTTCTGTCCGCAAGACTTGTTGGTGACGACAGCATCGAGATCAAACGCGTCGCCGCTCTTGCAACTGCAAAGCGGGGTGAGCTGGCGTTTGTAGAGAAATCTGATGGTGATTCAATCTCAGATGCCTCGTGCCTGATAGTGCCAATCGATTTTTCGGGTAATATTTCAACCCCTTATATCAGGGCCCTTAATCCAAAAGTCGCCTTCTCGCGTATCGCCGCTATTCTGCATCCGAGCGCACGTAGAGCCGCAGAAATTCATTCGTCTGCCGTAATATCTGGGACTGCAAAGATCGGTGCTAATGTTTTTATAGATGCATTTGCCTGTGTCGGCAAAAACTCGACGGTTGGCGACGGCACACAACTTCGTGCTGGGGCGAAGATCGGAGATGGTGTGACAGTTGGAAAAAACTGTGTGCTGCACCCGAACGTGTTTATCGAAGAGGGCTGCACTATTGGGGATAATGTCATCCTGCATACTGGGGTTATTATTGGTTCTGATGGGTTCGGATTTGTGCGTGACGGAAAAAAATATATCAAGTTTCCACAGATCGGAACTGTAATTATTGAAAACAATGTCGAGATCGGGGCTAATTCGTGCATAGATCGCGGAGCTTTAGGCGAAACCAGAATTGGCGAAGGCACGAAGATCGACAACCTCGTCCAAATAGCCCACAACGTAGAGATCGGCAAACACGTGATCATCGCTGCGCAGACAGGCATTTCAGGCAGCACCGTTATCGAAGACGATTGCATCATAGGCGGACAGGTAGGTATGGGTGACCACGCTCGTGTTCAAAGCGGTGCAATAATTGGCTCGCAAGCAGGTGTGTTACCTGGAAAGATCGTCCGTCCGGGTGTATGGTGGGGCACGCCCGTGCAGCCGCTAGATGAATACAAACGTCAAAATGCCCATGTCAAAGGCCTCGAACGGCTCAAAGCCGAAATAAAAATGCTAAAGAAAAAGTTAGATTAACGAATCAAGGTGAGAATGGCTTTGACGGCGCGTTTTGAGGCTCCGCCATCTCCAAGTTTGTCGGCAGCCAGTTTTAATTCAGCCCGCATTTCCGCATTTACTTTTGGAGTCAACAACCGTAGTAATTCAGCCGATAAGGTCACCCCTGTGAAATCGCCTTGGATCAACTCTTTTGCAAGACGTTTTTCTGCGATCAAATTTATCAACCCATAATGCTCGACAGAGATTAGCGGTTCGAACAGCCTGTAATTTAAAGCAGATGTTTTATACACAATCGCCATCGGTGTCCCGATAATACCGGCTTCGAGCGTCGCAGTGCCGCTGGTGACTGCGGCTGCGTCCGATGCGTTTAAAGCATTATAAGTCTCTCCCTCTATCACCTTGACCGACTTTAGATTTGGGGCATTGATAAGAGCCGTTTGGACATCCTCATGGTCGCGAACTGATGCTATAGCTATGACAAATTGTAACTCTGGAGAGGCATCTGACATTTTCGATGCGGCTTCGAGCATGACAGGCAGTATCTTGACTATCTCTTTATGACGGCTCCCGGGCAGCAATGTGATGATCGGCCTGCTAGCGTGAAGCCCGTGTTTCCGACAAAAATCTATCTTTGGCACGTCCGCATAAACTTCTTTAGCAAGCGGGCTACCAACATATTCGACGTGAGTAACGCCCTCTCCCTCATACCAGTCCTTTTCAAAAGGCAGGATAGTGATCATAAGATCCACATACTTCTTGATCGAATAAATCCTGTATTTTCGCCAAGCCCAAAGTTGAGGAGAAATATAATATATGACCGTTAACCCACGTTTTTTCAATGCTTTGGCGAGCTTGAGATTGAAATCAGGAAAATCGACGAGGATAACAGCATCCGGTTTCCGCTCAATTGCAGCAGTCTTCAAAGCCTTGAACGCTTTTAAGAACATTGGCAAAGCTCTGCCTATCTCTGCGACACCAACTATCGATAGATGATCAGATTCGACCACGGTCTCAACTCCTGCAGCTCGGAGTTTTTCGCCAGCCGAGCCAAAAAGCTCAAACTCAGCATCCGGCAATAGCTGACGAAATGCCCCGACCAACTTGGCAGCGTGTCCGTCACCC
>JBKJRA010000284.1:0-3130 GCA_046594975.1 Pyrinomonadaceae bacterium
TTAAGCGAGGAGCCGACGAGGAGAAAACTAATTAACGACGAAGAAATCGTTTATGAATACCATGGCCAACCTGTCAATCCAGAATTTCAATGCAATTTCACCGTCACTTTGAATAGTGCCGAAGCAAAGCTGCGCTATCAGGCTTACGGCAAACAGCCGACTGAGAGAACGGTCAAAACTGGCGATGCTAAATTTAATGAGATCATGGAAGTGGCGAGCAAAGCTGAAATCAGAAAAGAGGGAACACGGGAGAATGACGGTTGCGATGGCGGAACTACCGAATCCCTGAAAATTTTTGATGCCAAAAGAATTCAGACGTTTAGCGGATACGTTTATCACTGCGGCACTGATTATGGCAATATGACAGGCGACATCATATTACTCAAAAAGAAAATCACCGCGCTTTTTCCGAATGAAAAATATTTGAAATAGTCGCATTTGAACTCGTCAAAGCGAGCCGCAAAAAAAATGGGGTATTGCGGAATTCCTGAGATCAAACTACTGCGTAATCTGGTAAACGAGATTTGTCGCCGAACGTGGATCCGTGACGCACCATAGCGTTGCGGCCGATACGGCAGTCCCGTCCGATGATCGAATGTTGTATGTCGGCTGAACTTGCGACCCGTGTGTGAGACCAGATGACGGAATTTTTTATAGAGGCCCCTTCCTCAATGCATACGCCGGGTCCTAGAACCGAATTAACTATCTCGACGCCGGATCTGATAGTGCAATTCTCTCCAATTATTGATGCTGCGTCCACGCCGGAAAGTGTTGCCGTCGCATCAATCGTAGGCTCCGACTCAAATCGGATCAAACGACCCGCCAGATAGTCCAGATGTGCATCGAGATAGCTTTCCAGCGTCCCGATGTCGCGCCAGTAAGTGTTTTCCATGACATATCCGTAAAAACGCGCCTTTTTTTCCAACAGTTTGGGAAAAATGTCGTACTCGAACGAGAGCTTTTCACGCGATGGTATCGATTTCAATACGGATGGCTCAAGAATGTATATACCGGCGTTGATCGTGTTTGGAGTAACTTTTCCCTGTGGTTTTTCTAGAAATCGCAACACGCGGCTATCAGCATCTAGGTCCGCAACGCCAAAGCGGCTTGGGTCAGGGACTCTTACGAGGGCCATAGAAATTTCGGCGTTGTTCGATTGATGAAAGTCGATCAGGTTTGCAAGCCGTAGGTCAGTCAAAATATCACCGTTTAGAACCAAAGTAGGCTCATCGGAGCCTTTCATTGCAAATGCAAAAGCACCACCCGTGCCCAATGGATTCGGTTCGCATACATACCGGATCTTGACGCCGTATTCACGGCCGTCGCCCAGTGTCTGCTCGATCTTCTCAGGTTGATAGTTGAGCGAAAACGTAATGTCGGTGATTCCGGCCTGTCGAAGCAGTTCTAACTGATAGTGTGCAAATGGCCGATTAACGAACGGCACAATCGGCTTCGGCGTGTATGTGGTCAAAGGGCGAAGTCTGGTGCCTTGGCCTCCTGCCAGAATTAGAGCTCTCATAATCTGAAATTGAAATCCTATAAATCTATCTGCACCGAATACAGACCTAATCTACTCATATCTCCATTTTCCAAGAGGCAAGAAATACGCGACGGCAATGGTTTTACCATTCGTTTCGGATACTACAACGAAGAGCCTAGCGATGAGAATCAGAGAAGTCCCAAATATTGGAATCACTGGTTGATTCGATATTTAGCTCCACTGTTCCCATTGGTTGATCGTCTTTTTATCGGTGGTGACATCGGTGGCGAGAACATTGCTGGAGTTTATGAGATTAGTTTACGCATTAATTTTATTCTGCTTTCTTGCATTCGCGTGCCTGCCGATTATTGGGGCCGCCCAGTGTAGCGGCGAGCGCTGGAACGTAAAAACAGGCATTGACACGGACGCCGCGCTCGTAAACCTCAATAACATCAACCCTACGTCGATCCAAGATCTCGTTTCGTTGCCCAAACCGTCGATACTTCCGGACAAAAGGCGGATTCAGCCCACAGAAATAACGACATGGTCGTTAAGCGCGACCATGATCAAATACTTAAAGTCTTACGATGCGGATTACCACATCGTATTTAAGGATTCGGCGGGTCGTACGATGATCGGCGAAATTCCTGATCCGAACTGCGTCAACCTTAACAGTAATTTCCGTTCGGGAATCATACATGCACGTGCCCAATTCGATGCGATGTTCACCGCAACGACGACCTTTAAAACGGCAAACGTACCCGTGACGATTACCGGCGTTGGTTTTTTTGATTACAACGAAGGGCAGGAAGGTATCGCTCCAAACGGAGTCGAACTACATCCGATAATCGACATAATTTTTGGGCCGACATTTTCCCTTGCCCCGTCGGCTTCAGCGATCACGGCTGTGCAGGGCAATAGTGCGACGGTAACGATAAGTACATCGATCGCCAACGGGTTCAATTCGTCGCTGAATTTCTCAGCCGCCGGTCTGCCGACAGGTGTGACCGCTGCGTTTGACCCATCCACAATTGCGGCTCCGGGTCTCGGCTCGACAACCTTAACTCTTTTTGCGGACGCTAGTGTTACAATGGGTACGTATAACGTCGTAATCACCGCATCAGACGGCGGCCAATCCCGGTCAACGACCGTTGCACTTACGATCGCATCGGCGGACGGGTCGACGCAACAATTGCTGTCAAACCCGGGCTTTGAGAATGGAGCCAATACTACTCCTTGGACTTCAACGTCGGGAGTGATCGATAGCTCGACATTTCAGGCTCCTAGATCTGGCTTATGGAAAGCGTGGCTAAATGGTTTTGGTGCGGCGCATACCGATACATTGCTGCAACAGGCGACGATCCCGTCTGACGCAACGGCGGCAAGCCTTTCGTTTTGGTTGCATATTGATACCGCTGAGACCACCACGTCAAAAGCGAATGACAACTTAAAGATCCAACTCCGTAATTCCGCCGGCACGGTATTAGGCACGCTTGGCACCTACTCAAATCTTAACGCGGCCACAGGCTACACACAGAGAACATTTGATGTTTACAGCTACCGTGGACAGACCGTTCAGGTGTATTTGATCGGTGTAGAGAATAGCTCATTAAAGACTTCGTTCGTTGTGGATGATTTTTCACTGAATAT
>JBKJRA010000076.1:0-5679 GCA_046594975.1 Pyrinomonadaceae bacterium
ATAACATATCTTTATTCTTATACATTCTTACCAAATATCGTATTCTGTCATTTAGGTGTAGTCATGAACAAAATCGGTTCGATGATCGCGATCATAATCTTGTCGCTTTGCATTAATGGCCAGCAAACAAAAAGCCCTAATGGCGAAAGTGTTGCCAAAACTGCACCGGCAGCTCCGTCGCCTGCTCCGATAGATATAAAGGGCGGCAAAGTAGAGGTTCCGCCGGAAAAAGCTCGCCCGATCGTCATTACAAAAACATCGGCACCACCGGTTATTGACGGCAAGATCGACGAGCCTGCTTGGAAAGATGCAACTGTTTTCAAAGATTTTTACCAGACGCAGCCCGGTTATAATACGGCTCCTTCAAAACCGACCGAGGTTTATGTGATGTATGATGAACACAACCTCTATGTTGCATTCAAATGCTGGGATGAAAAGGACAAGATCCGGGCGACTGTCGCAAAACGCGATAACGTATTTGGTGAAGATAACGTCCGTATGTGGCTCGATACTTACGACGACCACCGCCGGGCTTATGTCCTCGGGTTTAATCCGCTCGGTGTCCAGCAGGATGGTATATTTACCGAGGGCCAGGGGCCGGATTTTTCGGTTGACATTGTAATGGACTCCAAAGGCGTCATCGAAGATTGGGGTTGGTCAGTCGAAGTTAAGATACCTTTCAAATCGCTTCGTTACTCCGCCGGAAAGGGGAAGCTATGGGGCTTTAACGTCGCAAGAAATATCAGCCGCTTCAACGATGAATTCGACTCATGGATGCCCGACGACCGCGACGTTTCGGGTCAATTGATCAAGTATGGCCGGATCAGCGGACTAGACGAGGTCAAATACGAAAGGACTTTAGAGGTCGTGCCGAGCGTTACTCTTAGCGAGACCGGCGAGCGTGTATCAGACAACCTGTTCCCGCCCGGCAGGTTCGTTAACCACCAGATAAAAAAAGATATAGGCGTTAATCTTAAATACACGCTGTCGCCTAACGTGACTTTCGATGCGGCTATCAACCCTGATTACGCCGAGATCGAAGCCGACGCTCCGGTGATTTCGGCCAATCAGCGGTTCCCGATCTTTTTTGAGGAAAAGCGGCCGTTCTTTCTCGAGGGAAAAGATATATTCAACTCGCCGCTACAGCCTTTTTATTCACGAACGATCGTAGATCCTGACGTGGCTCTAAAACTAACCGGAAAGATCAACAAAACGTCTTTCGGATTACTGGCTGCCTCGGACAATGCGCCAGGAAACTACTCCGAAAATGAGCGGACGCTGAATAGCCAATGTCTTGTCCGGCAGCTTACCAATCCTTTGATCAGGTGTTCGATCAATGAATTTATAGATAAGAATGCTCTTTTCGGCGTCGTCAGATTAAAACGAGATTTTGGAGCCAGCAATAGCATCGGGTTTTTCGGTACTGCACGTATTTTTCCAAAAAATCGAAATTTCGTGGGTGGCTTTGACGGGATCTACAAGTTTAATTCGAGCACTGTAATGACATTTCAGGCTCTGGGGACATATTCGCGAAAAACCTTTTACGACCCGAACACTGACAGATCAAAATACCGCACCGGTAACGGATTTGGATATTACTGGAGCCTCGATACTACAAAAGAGACGCACGGATGGTATGCAGAGGTTTCCGGCCGAACCAAGGATTTTCGTACGGATGCAGGTTTTGCTAGAAGGACGGATTCGAACACCGCATTTTTGGCAAACCGCTGGAGCATAAAATCCAGGCCAAAGGCGACACTTATTGGTCTCAGTACAAACCAGTTCGTGAAATATTCATTTGATTGGAGAGGACGATTACAGTATGTACTGGGCGGGGCAGGTATGGACGTGCAGTTAAAAGGTAATACTTCGTTCAATTTTGAAGTAGGGAATCAATACGAAAAGATCTACGAAGAAGAATTTGGTGCTAAACGTAATCCTGCTACGGGTCAAGCTGGAGGTTTTTTTGGAGCACCTACGCGTGGGGCACCGCAACCTTACTTTAACTTTTATATCAATAAGTCCTTTAATAAAAAACTTAGTGTTTACGGTTTTGTGGCTTCGATCTGGGGGACACTCGATTATGATTTCGGCGGCGGTAACCGTTATCCGCGTGCAAGCGCAGCATACATTGCGTGGGTAAAAAGCGGATATGTCGGGCCTGAGCCAGCACTAGATCCCGGTCCGGGGCGTGAGTTCGATGCAAATGTTGGCTTTACATATAAACCGATCGATCAGCTGACAACTTCGCTTAATTTTACAAAAAGCAAACTGACACGAAATGACAGCGGACTCGTCGCCTATGACACCAATATTTTTCAGTGGAAGACGACATACCAATTCACGCGTTTTACATACGTCCGCGTAAGATGGGATTACGATACACTTTCGTCGAATGCTAGCGGCCAATTTCTATTTGGCATCAATCCAAGTCCGGGTACTGCGTTTTATGTCGGTTATAACGACAATCTGAACTACAACGGATTTAACCGCTATAATGGCCAGATGGAGCCGGGATTTGCACGCAACGGACGGACGTTTTTCATCCGTGCGTCATATCTTTTCCGCAAGAGTTTTTAGACTTTTTTCCTTAGCTGATAGCTACTCGGCAGTGGGCATTTTACGCCCGCTGCCTTTTTTTATGCATTCTTAGTGAAAATCACACATTTTCTTAAGCATAATATTAAGAAAAATAAATATTAAAATATGTAAAAAGTTCTTGTAACTTATAAAGTATTAGTGTATAAACATAAGCGGATATTACATTTCTTGCCAATTCCGGCGTCAATTAAAGGAGAAAAACGATGAAATTGAAACGAGATATTAGTGTAGTTGTGTTAAGTATATGTTTAAGTTTACTCGCCATTCCGGCGGTATTTGTTCATACGGCTGCGGCACAAACGACGCAGGACACGATGTTCGCCGTCCAACGCGGCTACCGCACCGGCTACTCGGACGGATACATGGCGGGTTATCGCGATACGATCGACAGTCTCGCTAAGAGTTATTCGCGTCATACTGATTACACAAAAGCCAATCGTGCGTTCAATAAAGACTACGGCACTATCGAAGATTACAAAGACGGCTACCAGCAGGGATTTGAGTCGGGATACAACACGGGGTTTGAACGCCGCTCATTTGATGCAAATTTGCCACAGAACTTGTCTCGCCGGGGCGGTGTGCTCGTGGGCGAAAGCACAAATGTTGCTGATAATACGAACAACAACACGACGCAAAATAGCGGAACGGGCGACTCGGTCACGGTTCAGCAGACCAACAACAGCCAGACCGATACATCGGCGACAAACACATATCCTACCTACGGGAATGCCACTATAGTCATCCCGCGTGATACCGAATTGATCCTCGAACTGCAGGAAGACATCAGCACCGAACGCAGCCGTACGGGCGACAAATTTACAGCAAAGATCGTGGCCCCTGCTGAGATCGCTGGCGCGACTGTCGAGGGGCGCATAGCCAAGATCACACAACCGGGTCGCATCAAACGCCGTAGCGAAATGTCTCTATCGTTTGACCGCGTAATTTTGGCTGACGGACGCTGGACCAATTTTAGTGCGACGATGATAGAGGTAATGCCGGTCAAAGGCGACAATGTGAAGCGTGTCGATAACGAAGGCACAGCCATCGGGCAAAGTTCGCTTAAGAGCGATCTCGTCAAGGTCGGCGGCACGACGACCGCCGGTTTGGTGATCGGTGCAGTTGCAGGCGGTCCGGTCGGAGCGGCGGTTGGAGCAGGCGTCGGAGCCGCATTTGGTGTCGGAGCCGTCGTCATCGAACGCGGCAAGCACATCAAGCTCAACCGAAACCAGCAGATGCGTATCAAGACCTCATACGAATCGCAAATTAGGTAATAGTGAAAAGTTAAAAACTAAAAGCTAAAACAAAACTTCTCACTTTCCGCGAAACGGGGCATTTTCCGTTTGATTCTCCTTTGGGGATCTGCCCAGTTTCGCGGCTTTTTTTGCGCTTGCCGACCGTCATTTGCAACTATTTTATCAATTGATATGTCCAATACTTGCAGTTTCGCTTGTGTAGAAAATGGCGCTTCGGTAATATAAAAGGTTAGAGATAAAATACGTAAATAGAGAGATATTATGAGTACAGGAACAGAACCGACAACAGCCGCTGCCGAAGGGCTTCGTGGCGTTGTCGCAGCGCAGAGTGCGATCGGCGACGTCAATGGTGAGCAGGGCATTTTAATTTATCAGGGATATGACATTCACGACTTGGCTGCGAATTCGACATTCGAAGAGGTCGTGTTTTTGTTATGGAATGGTCGCTTGCCAAAGGCTGACGAACTCGCTGCACTAAACGCGGAGATTCGTGCTAACTACGAAGCTCCTGCCGAAGTGGTCGCGATGATGAAGACCTTTCCGAAGACAGCAGATCCGATGGATGTGCTGCGAACGGCGGTCTCTTCGCTTGATTTTTATGATCCTAACGGCCACGGCACCGACCGCGAACACGCGATGAAAGCCGCTATCAAACTTACAGCACAGATCGGCACGATCTCAGCGGCTTGGGATCGTATTCGCAACGGCAAAGATATAGTTGCACCGGATAAATCGCTCAACATCGCGGAGAATTTCCTCTATATGCTTCGCGGCGAAAAGGCAGATGCTGACGAGGCTCACATGTTTGATGTGTGCTTGATCTTGCATGCTGACCATGAGTTGAACGCATCGACATTTACGACGCGCGTCGTTTCGGGCACATTGGCGGGAATGTATGGTGCGGTCACGGCCGGGATCGCGGCTCTCGCGGGACCGCTGCATGGCGGGGCTAACACCAACGTGATGAAGATGCTGATCGAAATCGGTGATCTCGACAAGATCGACGCTTGGGTTGAAACTGCTCTCGAGGAAAAACGTAAGATCATGGGCATAGGTCACGCAGTTTACAAGACCGAAGACCCACGTGCGACCTGGCTTCGCAAATATTCGAAACACATGGCAGACAAGACCGGCGTTTCGAAATGGTACGACATGTCGCAGCGGATCGAGCAGCTCATGCACGAGAAAAAGGGAATGTTCCCTAACGTCCATTTTTACTCGGCTTCGACCTATTATCTGATGGACATTCCTCTAGATCTCTACACCCCGATCTTCGCCGTCAGTCGCATCTCAGGCTGGACCGGCCACATCCTCGAACAATATGGCCACAACAAACTCATCCGACCGCGTGCCGAATATATCGGTAAACGTGATCAAAAGTACGTCGGTATAGGCGAAAGATAAGATCTTTTGTCATTATCTGTAGGAATAGCACGAATGAGAATGTTCTCGTTCGTGCTTTTTCTTTGCATTCCATCGAGGGCCTTGAGTCCTTTTCTAAATCAAACAATATCGATGCACGTGATCATTTACTGTGAGGGTGATTTCTTGTTGTAAAAAAAACATTATTCGGGTATTCTTGCGGAAATCACACTAGCACGATTTTTTAGCTCAAATAGATCTCAGGAGGCTTGTCAGCATGCCGATACTATCCAATCGCCGTTACACTCTTTCGGCTATCTCTCTGCGCGTTCATATGTTGCTGGGAATAGCCTTGGTCCTTGCGTTTTGTATCCTGCAATTTGCAAATAGGGTCAAGGCTGATTACAGCATCGGCAATGTCCCGGTCGGCTTGGGGCCGCGTTCCGTCGCCATCAATCCGGTG
>JBKJRA010000192.1:0-3762 GCA_046594975.1 Pyrinomonadaceae bacterium
GCAATGCTCCATCTGCGGCGGCTAACGTCTGGTGGATCGATCTCGTTCCAGGCGAATACTTTGTTTACAATCTGCGGCGGCTCGGTTCGGACCGTCTTTTCAGCGTGAAGTTTGATCTAAAAAATCCGATTGCGGCACCGCCTGCTCCATGGGGTTGGAAAGAGTGAGCGTGCAGGAAGAATTGCTAGAACCGGAGGGCTAGTAAATAGCACCTCCGGTATTCACATCTCAAATTCTACTTATTTTTTAGAGCTACTCTTGGCAAAATAACCCTGCCGGTGCGTCAGTTTGACCTTGTCTTTCTGATACTGCTGGTTGGTGAGCTGTATTTCGATCTTGCGGAAAGAGCCATCGCGTTTTTGATCGCTCGGTTCGTAGGCGATCAGATATTGCGAACGCATCTCGTCCTGTATCTGTTGAAACGCCTCACGAAGCTCGCGTTCGTCTTTCGGAAAATACGCCCGCCCGCCGGTCCGCTCGGAGATCTTGTTTAGCGAACCGCGATCGACACCGCTGTAAAAATTATCGCCGATCCCAACTGAGTATATGATCGCTTCGGAACGGAGCGCCGCTTGCACAGCATCATCGAGCTTTTTCTTACCAAACGTATTAACGCCGTCGGTCAAAAGAATGATCGCACGCCGCGTCTTTTCCGGAGCCGGACCGAGTATCTCATCGGACGTTACCCAAATAGCATCCCAGATAGCCGTCGAACCGGTAATAGCCTGATTATCACCCGAGATCGGTGGAGTTCCCGTATATACACCGCCTCCGACATAACCTGATGGCGGCCTAAACCGAACGGAGTCCACTGAGCGACGAAGCCGCGTCAGATTGTTGGTCATTCCCTGTTCGAGAGTCGCTTCGCCGGTAAAAGTAATGACGCAAACCTCGTCTTTCGCAGGTCTGACGACCGATTCTAAAAATGAGATCGCCGCCGATTTTTCCTCAGGCAGCGTGCGTTCCTGCGAGGCACTGGTATCTATCAATATCGCAAGGCTCAGCGGCAGATCGACCTGCCGCGAAAACGAAACCATCTCCTGCTGCTTACCGTCTTCGAGCAGCCGCACATCCTGCTGTTTGAGATCGGTCAGCAAACGTCGATTGCGGTCCTGCGCAGTAAACAGAACATTTACAACCTCTGTATCGACCTTTATGATCTCGTCGTCCGGCGTCGGAGTTGGTGTCGCTGACGGAGTTTTCGAGACTGGGTTTGGCGGTGTCTGCTGGGCACTGGCAAACGAAAATCCGATCAGCCAGATCATCGAGATTGCCGTTACTAATGCTGCCAATATCTTGTTTTTTGTCTGTCTCAAGCTCATCCTACTTCAACGTATCTTTGATCGCACGATATTTTGCTTTGCTTCGGATGAAGTATTTATCCGTCTTTTCTTTGTCGGTAAACCTGACCTCGATCTTGCGGTCATGCCCATCGTAATTCTGATTTGCCGGCTTATAGGTAATGATGTATTGCCCTTTTAGTTCGTCTGATATCTTTTTGAACGCCCGCTCTAGAGCCAACATATCTCCCGTAAAAAAGGCCTGACCACCAGTTTGATCGCAGAGTTTCGTTAGCAGTTTATCGCCCTCGTCCTTTACAGTGCCACCCTCGACTCCTGGCACCGATCCAAGAAAGCCGCCCTTTGTTGAGATGGCAAAAATAGTCGTTTCAGTTCGCTGGGCAATATCTATAGCATCTACCAGTTCAGCACGGCTAAACGTATCGTCGCCATCCGTAATCAGCACGATCACGCGGCGGCCCGGAACAGAACGCAACTTTTCATCCGAAAATTGCCAAATGGCGTCAAAAAGAGCTGTCTGCGATCCCGTTTTTTTGATCTTGTCGATCTTCTTTTGCAGCTCGTCCAGTTTATCCGTAAAGTCCTGAACGAGATTGATCTCGTTATCAAAAGTCATAAACGCCGCTTTGTCTTTGCGGAGCCTAATAACTGTGTGCAGAAAATTCATTGCGGCTTCTTTCGAAAATGCGATCTTACCCGCAGTCGAAGGTGACGTATCCATCAGGACGCCGACATAAACAACCGGATTGGTCTTTTCATCCGAAAAGAACGTGACTTCTTGCTGAACACCGTCTTCAAATACCAAGAAATCATTGCGATTGAGCCCCGGAACGAGGTCTTTTTTCTTATCATCCGTTGTCACGGTAACGGGTAGTCGAACCTCAAATACTTTGGTCGGCCCTGTATCATCAGCAGGAGTTGGCGACGGTGTCGGTTTCTGCGCTAAAGCAGTCACCGCCAAAGCGAGCGTAATAACGAACAAAAATAAACAATATTTCTTCATAAACGACAAATTTGAGTAGAAAAAACGACGCACTCTTTCGATGCCGAGAGACTGTCGGTTGTTGCCTAAATGTAATCGGAAGTATAGCAAAAATCAACGCTTCATACATCGTGCGTGGCAAAACGCATGTTGCCACATTGCGTGTCGCGATTTCATACGTAAGAATTGTCTAGAGCAATCGTACCTTATGGATCCAAACATTTTCAGAGAATACGACATTCGCGGCATTGTCGGCCAGCATTTGACCGTTGAGACGGTTGGTATATTAGGCCGCGCCATCGGTACGTTTCTCCGGCAAAACGGTGCTAAGCGTATCGCCATCGGCTACGACGCACGTGTAAGCTCGCCTCAATTTTGCGAACTGCTTACGGCTGGGTTTAACGAAACCGGACTCGATGTCGTTTTGATAGGGATGGTCCCGACACCCGTTTTGTATCACACGGTCTATACAAAAGCTGTCGATGGAGGCGTGATGATCACCGGTTCACACAACCCGCCGGATCATAATGGTTTCAAAATATGTCTCGGCAAGGCCGCTCTTTTTGGTTCACAAATCCAGGAAATAAAGGGCATAGCTCTTGCAGGTGGTTTCTCAAGCGGCACTGGTTCAGTCGAAAAGATCGAGGTGCTTGAGGATTATTGCAGCGACATCATCTCGCGGATCGACCTCGGTCCGCGAAAGTTAAAAATTGTCATCGATGCCGGTAACGGCATGGGCGGCGTTACCGCCGTTCCTGTTTATCGCGAATTGGGGATCGAGATGATCGAGCTTTTTACCGAGCCTGATTCGAGCTTTCCAAATCATCACCCCGACCCGACTGTTGCTGAGAATCTCGAAGATATGATAGCAGCGGTTCGTGAAAACAAAGCAGATCTTGGCATCGCGTTTGACGGTGACGCCGACCGTATTGGGGTCGTCGATGAGACCGGACGAATAATGTGGGGCGACGAACTGATGGTTTTATTTTCAAGGTCGGTGCTTGCAGAGCATCCCGGAGCAACCATTATCGCCGAGGCGAAATGCTCGCAAACACTCTTTGACGACATAGAAAAACACGGCGGCGTGCCGCTGATGTGGAAAGCCGGACACTCGATAATCAAGGCAAAGCTGAAAGAGACTGGAGCTGCACTTGCCGGCGAGATGAGCGGACACATCTTTTTCAACGACCGCTTTTACGGTTTTGACGATGCAACCTACGCTGGTGCGAGACTATTGGAGATACTCTCAAAAACCGACAAACCTCTCTCCGCATTGCTCACAGATCTGCCAAAAACTTTCTCGACACCCGAACTCCGCATCGATTGCCCCGACGACACAAAATTTGCCGTCGTCCAAAAGATCGGCAATCATTTTGCCCGCGACCACGAGGTCATCACCATCGACGGCGCCCGCATCGTCTTCGAACACGGCTGGGGGATCGTCCGCGCGTCAAACACACAGGCGATATTGGTTTTAAG
>JBKJRA010000237.1:0-14801 GCA_046594975.1 Pyrinomonadaceae bacterium
AAAATGTGTAATCGAGATTGAAAATGATCAGAAATCGAATGAGTGTAAATTCGAGAAAGATCAGCCACAGGCCTCGCGTCCATAGAAACCGCGACAGCTCGGCGTTTGTTTTACCACTCGCTTTTTGTAGATAAATGCTGATTCCAGACAGGAAAACAAACGTCGGTGCGCAGTAATGTGTTATCCATCGCGTAAAGAAAACAGCAGCGGTCGTCGTTGCCGGATCGGTCGGGTCGGACGTTAATGCTCCCGCATGGACAAACTCACGCGTGTGGTCGAGCAGCATTATCATCATCACAATGCCGCGAAGTAAGTCGATAGAATAAATGCGTTCCTTTATCTTTTCAGTATCCATTAAGACCGCTCCTCTAAACGTTTCCGTACCTCATCAATAATTTTATGCGTGTCAGTGTCGCTAGTCTTTTTTGCTGCGACATCTGCGCGATCAAGCCAATTCAGAGCCAGATCGATATTTCCTGCATCCAGTGCTAAAAGCGCAAGATGGGTCGCACTCTCGGCGACGCCCTCAATGATGCCTACCTTTTCATAACGCTCGCCTGCTTCTTTCCACAACTCGGCAGATTCTTTCGATTTGCCGAGACGGCCCTTTATTACCGCAGGATATCGGACGCCGTTTGCGTAATTTAGATCATCCTCAGTCGAGTGTTTGCGATAGAGCGATAATGCCTCATCATAATACTTTTCCGCTTCTTCGAGTCGTTCTGCGTATTCGTGATTGATACCAATATGCCGTTTTACCCACGCCTCTCTAGCGGCTTGCCTAGTTCGCGATAGAGATCAGCCGCTTCGGCATACGATTTGTTGGCTGCGTCACGAGTAAAAGGCGGCCTGCGCTCAATATTACCAAGCTCTTTCAGCTCATCGGCGAGAGCCTGATTATCGTTGTGTGTCCGTGTATCTGCGACAAGCTTTCGGGCGATTTCTAACCGTTTATGGAATTCGGTGTGCTGAGTAAGTATCTCAGCAACCCTTGCCTTGGTTTCGGCGGACGGAACCGCCCAGTCGTTCCACCATTCCAGCGTTTCCGGCCAGACATAAGCACCCGATTCGATCAGTGTTTCAATTATCTGGGCGTGTGTATCTTTATGTTCGTTGATTGCCGACCACAAAGCCTGACCAAGCAATGTTTTGCCGTCACCATTTTCAATCTCAAGCGGAATTTTCTTTTCGATCAGCATTTTTAGGGTGTCGAGATGAGCGCCGCTTACAGCGTAATGCGGCCCCGTAAGCCCGGTTTTCATGCCAGCGTATGGTATCAACACCTTTGTCGATTAAAAATGCGGCGGTTTCCGTCCGACCGAGCATACAGGCGCAAGTCAGAACTTCGGCGAGCATTTCAGGTTCATCGTTGAACTTGCCGGCTTCAAACCACTCTATGATCTGACGGTCAAAACCATCAGCCCCGCCTAGCATATTTTGCAGCGCGGTAAAATTGCCGTCAGACAAATGTGAAAGTGCCGTTTGCCAATTACCGTCCATAACTTTGTTAGCTTACGCCAAATCTTATCGCCGCACGTTCTTTCGCCCTGTTGGCTTCGATCTCACGATCGCGTGGCGGAGCATTCGTCACCAGCGAATTGAGCATCTCTTGTGCTGCTGCCGAAACCCGCTCGATAGCTAGGTCAAAAGCGGCTTCGTTGGCTTTCGACGGCTTGTTAAAGCCAGACAGTTTGCGAACAAACTGGATCGACGACGCTAAAACCTCGTCGGATGTTGCGGGCGGATCGAAATTGAATAACGTTTTAATATTTCTACACATAATTTTAGTTAAGCTTATTTATTTGGTGGGCCAGAGCCGTGTCCACATCTGTAATACCGCCGCGGTCGTGTGTCGTCAGTGCGATCTCGGCATAGCCCCAGCCGAACATAATTTCTGGATGATGATCTACGGCTTCGGCCAGTTCGCCGACGCGGTTAACGAAAGCGAGGCTTGAGGCAAAATCCGGGAATGTCAGACGTTTTCTCAGTTGTCCATTTTCGGCTCGCCAACCGGATAATTCCTTTATCGCCTTATCAAGTGCATCTGCACTAAGGATTTTACGTTCCATCCGTTTTTTGCTCCTCTCGTTTACGTTATACTTATTATTTTTATACGTCTCGTAAAAGGTATCTGCAAAATGGGTAATTGGTCAAGAATTCTGGTGTTTATAATGGTCGCAATGTCTCTGTCTGCGTGCGGCGAGCAAAAACCTGCGACTCCGCTTGAGACTTTCAAAACCTACACAAAAGCGATCAAGGCAAAAGATGTAAAGACAATGAAGCTCCTGCTCTCAAATGCGACCATCAAGATGCATGAGCAGGAAGCTAAAGCTCAGGGCGTAAAACTTGATGACATCATCAAACGCGAGACTCTTTTTTCTCAGGACCAAAAAGTAGCCGAATTTAAAGACGAAAAGATCGACGGCGACAAAGCCACATTACAAGTCAAAAATTCATACGGTGCTTGGGAAACTGTGCCGTTTGTCCGTGAAGACGGTGACTGGAAGATAGACAAAAAGGGCTACGCTGACCAGTTGATGAAAGATGTCGAGGACAGCGACAAAAAGCTGGACGACATCATATTTGGCGGCAAACCGCCCACAAATTAGTTGGTTTAGGAGTAAAAAAAGTTGGCAATTATCAAACCTTTCAAGGCCCTGCGGCCAGTACCGGAAAAAGCTAAACAAGTGTCGTGTGTGCCTTATGATGTGCCCTATGACACAGAGGTGCGGGCGACCATCGCGCAAAATCCTAACAGTTTTTTGCGCGTGACGCGGTCCGAGGCGGAATTTCCCGAAGACACCGATTCCCACAGTGCTAGCGTTTTTGAGCGGTCGCGGCACAATCTCGAACAGTTTATCAAGGTAGGCGTGCTCGCTCAGGACACAGAAAACGCCGTCTATGTTTATCAACTCGCTGCTGCGGGCCATACGCAAACGGGGATCGTCGCATGTTGTGCCATCGACGATTACGATACCGGCGTGATCAAAAAGCACGAGAAAACCAGGCCCGATAAGGTCGCCGACCGCACGGGTCACATGATCGCCGTCGGAGCGCAGACGGGTCTGATCTTTCTCGCGTTTCGAAATACCGACGCGATCCGCAGCCTGGTAGCAAATGCCATTCAAACTGAACCGTTATACGATTTTCAATGCCCCGAATGTGTCGATCAAAAAGTTTGGCGGATCACCGAGGCTGCTCCTTGGGTCGAGGCGTTTGCCGGGCTGCAGGCGATTTACATCGCAGACGGCCACCATCGCGCCGAAAGTGCAAAACTCGCCCGCGACACTATGCGCGACGCCAATCCCGGACACATCGGTACCGAAGAATACAACTATGTAGTAGCGGGAATGTTTCCTGCCGAGGACCTGCATATAATGCCTTATAATCGTGTCGTTAAAGATCTGAACGGTCTGAGTGATGATGAGTTTTTAGCAAAGATCAGTGACAGTTTTATCGTGACCGAAACTGACGAAAAAGCTCCAAAAATCCGCGGTCAGATCTGTATGTATCTGAGCGGCAAATGGTATAACCTGCGGTTTAATGTGCAATACGTACGAGCACCTGACGCGATCGAGAGCCTCGACGTGAGCATCCTGCAAAATTTTTTGCTCACGCCGATCCTCGGGATAAGTGACCCGCGAACGGATAGCCGCATCGCGTTTGTCGGTGGGGCACGCGGTACTGCTGAGCTTGAGCGAATGGTTGACTCGGGCGAAGCAAAAGCTGCATTTTCGATGTATCCGACCACTATGGATGATCTTTTTGAAGTCTCCGACATGGGCGAGATCATGCCGCCGAAATCGACTTGGTTCGAACCAAAATTAAAGGATGGCCTTCTTGTTCATCTCATCTAAGTCATATGATCGAAAAGGAATTGGCAGACATTCGGAAAGAATACTCAAAAGGAAAGCTCACCGAAAAGTCGGTGTCGGCAGATCCGTTCGAGCAATTTGGTAAATGGATGGACGAGGCTATCAGATCTGCGGTTCCTGAGCCAACGGCGACGATGCTCTCGACCGTTTCGCCTGATGGTCGACCATCATCGCGTGTCGTATTGCTGAAGGGCTTTGATACGAATGGCTTCGTTTTCTATACGAACTACAAAAGCCGGAAAGGCCGCGAGTTGGCTCACAACCCTAACGCTGTTTTGCATTTCTTTTGGCCAGAACTCGAAAGACAAGTAAATATCAGCGGGCGTGCAGTTATGGTATCACCGGAAGAATCGGACGACTATTTCCATTCGCGGCCGTTTGATAGCCGCGTAGGAGCATGGGCTTCGAAACAGAGTGAGACGATAGCCTCAAGAATGGTATTAGTAAAACGAGTTGCGGCACTCGTCGTTAAATACGCCGGCGGTAGCGTGCCCAGACCGCCGCACTGGGGCGGCTATCGACTTGTGCCGGTCCGATTTGAGTTTTGGCAGGGACGGCCGAGCCGTCTGCACGACCGTATTTGTTATGAATTGAACGGCGATAATTGGGAAATCTCTCGCCTTTCACCATAAATTGTAATGCTCGAAACCGAACGTTTAATTATCAAAAAGCTAACGCCCGGCGATCTGCCGTGGCTGATCGAGTTGCGTTCACCAGATGCGGTTAATCGATATCTGGGCGGTCCTGTGATGCAAAATGCCGAGGCTCTTACAAAGCGGTTGCCGTTTTATCTTGAGTGCCATGAGAAATTCGGCTTTGGATTTTGCACGATGGCTTTGAAAACGACCGGCGAATTAATCGGAACTAGTGGGCTGCAGCCGCTCGAAGACACCGGCGAGATCGAGGTCGGTTACAATCTTTCAGAAAAATACTGGCGGCAAGGCTACGGTTATGAGTGTGCGATGGTGTGGCTGAAATATGGTTTTGAAATCGCAAAACTAGAACGCATCGTTGCCGTCGCACACCCGGACAATAAAGGGTCTTGGCGGATAATGGAAAAATGCGGAATGAGCTACCAAGGCATCGAGCGGCACTATAGTTTCGATTGCGTTGTTTATGCTATATCGCAGGATGAATTCTTAAAGGCGTAATGAAGCCAAATGTTCCAAAATTGATCATCGCCGTTTTAATGAGCATCTATTTTCTATGGATCGCCAAAGATCCGATGCAGGGCAGCTTTCTCGACATGGTCGATCTGCCGATTCATGAGACAGGGCATCTGATCTTTCGCATACTCGGCGAGTTTATGGGTATCGCCGGAGGATCGCTTTTCCAAGTTATTTTTCCTGCTGTATTTGTCGGATATTTTCTATGGCAGCATAGTTATTATTCGGCGGCGATCGTGCTGCTATGGGTCGGACAAAGCATCTTGAATGTATGGATTTACGCCGCTGACGCGGTGGTTATGCAGCTTGTTCTGACCAGCGGTTTTACTGGCAGCGAGGGCAGTTTTCATGATTGGAATTATCTACTCGACCATTTCGGAATGCTTGGCTCGACCAAGACCGTGGCAGGAATTATTCGTTTTATCGGCACATCTACTATAATCATAGCTAGCGTTCTTTTGATATATTTCTCATTTGTTAATCCTAACGAAAACGTTGATTTAGAGGTATGAAAGTAACCCTCATCACGGGTGCATCGAGCGGTATCGGCGAGGAATTTGCCCGGCGTCTGGCGGTCGAAAAGCATAACCTTGTGCTGGTTGCTCGCAACGAAAAAAAACTGCACGAGTTATGTGACGAACTGATGCTCAAGTACAAGATAATGGCTCACTATGTAGTGCTTGATCTCGCACAATATGATTCCGATGCTAGTTTATTTGCGGAGACGGAGAAGCATGGATTTGAAGTCGAGTGGTTAATTAATAACGCAGGTTTTGGCTCTATTGGTGATTTCGTCAAACTGGACCGTAATCGAGAGTTGGATATGATCGATCTCAACATCGGAGCTTTGGTCGCTCTCACTCACCGATATTTGGCCGGAATGCGTGAGAGAAAGAGCGGTACGATAATCAACGTCTCGTCCGCCGCCGGATTTCAGCCCATCCCATTTATGGCAACCTATGCGGCGACAAAGTCTTTTGTCTCATCATTTTCAGAAGCAATCGCCGAAGAAAATCGGCCATTTGGTATTAAAATATTGGCACTCTGCCCCGGCTCGACCAAAACCAATTTTTTCGCAGCATCGAATATAGACAAACCCATTCAGGTAAAGGGTCAGCAGACGGCCGAACAAGTTGTCGAAACCGCTTTACGAGCAGTAAAAAGTGGTAAAACAAAAGCCATATCGGGCATCGCGAACAAGGTCGGAGCATTTTTCGGTAAGGTCGCCCCGAGTTCACTCACCGCAAAAGTAATGGCAAAAGCCCTCCGGTCCAGGCACCAAGGAGATAAATGAAATTCACCGTCCTTGGCAGCGGCTCGACCGGTAATGCCGTCCTAATTTCAAGCGAAAAAACCAATGTTCTAGTTGACGCTGGAATGAGCGCCCGCGAGATATTGCGCCGGATGAACGAGATGGGCGTTGATCACGCAAATCTCGACGCGATATTGATAACCCACGAACATAGCGACCACGCCGGCGGTTTGCGTGTGCTGCTGGGGGCGGTCAATTGTCCAGTCTATATTTCGCGTCCCACCGAAGATGCATTTTACGATACCAAAGCAGGCGGCCAAAACGGTGACAGCGAGTCGTCAAAGCGTCGCGTAGCGCTAAAGGACAAGACCGTCGAGATCGAATCGAACCTAGAGTTTCGCATCGGCGATATTGATTTTGAGCCATTCAGCGTGCCGCACGACGCTGCAGATAATTTTGGTTTTATTGCGAGAAAAGACGGAGTGCGAGTTGCGACGCTGATGGATTTCGGACACATCAACGATCTGATAAAAGAAAAGCTTAAGGCGTGTGACGCGATCGTAGTCGAATCAAACCACAGCCGCGATATGCTCCGTGCCTGTTCGGTTTACACATGGGATCTCAAACAAAGGATAATGTCCCAGACCGGACACCTGTCAAACGAGGATCTCTCTGATTGGCTCCAAGATGATTTCGACGGTTCAGCTCGCCATGTCGTTCTCGCCCATCTCTCGCAGCGTGCTAACGAACCGCATCTCGCACGTCTGATGGCAGAAACAGCACTGCAAATGCGCCCATCTCTATGCAAAGCCGAGACCAAGATCACGATCTCGCATTACAAACAGCCAACTGAATGGATCGAGTTTTAGTTTTGATCGGTTGAGACTTTATTAGCTGACCAACTTATTACCAAAGCAGCCGGAAGCCCCACTAGCAGAGCATGACCGATCACGCCGTTGAGAGTTGTGCGGAGGGTAAATGTCGGCCAGCGACCGATCTTCGAGAGCGGAATAACGACAAACTGCATTACGAAATGGCAAAGTACACCATAAAATAGACCGCAGACAATAGGTTTACGAAGTAGGACAGGGATGAACCGGCTCGCGATGTAATAGACGGTCGCTACGCCAAAAGCCACGATAAAATGCAGACCGACGCCTAGCAACCAAGTGTTCCAACCGCCGGCTAACGCGGAATCGCGTCCGATCAGCCCGGCCGCAACTCCTTGAAAAACTGGCTGGATGCCCAGATCAAGATACCACCCGAAAAATACTAAAGCAGCGGCAAAATCCAGCAGACCTAAGGTCATGCCCGCCAGAAATATAATTTTAACGGGACTGGTCACTCCAGAGTTCATTGTGCGTCCCAGTTTGGTCAAATAGTATCTACTGTAACGAAATAGTTGAAGTCGGGACTCCATTTGTTACATTTGCATCGAATGAATTGTTCTGAAATGAAGTGATCCGTCCTAGTCTCACTCCATAACCTAGACCAAGCGTATTGAAAGAGATCACATTGTTCGATATCCAAATCGAAGAGGCTCTGGTGGATGATACGCCTGTCCCATTTCCGGTAATGCTGCATCCCGAGATCATCGTGTCCGACGCTCCGACCGATTGATTATTTATTCCGATCGACGTGTTATTACGTATCGTCGAGTTAATAACCGAAACTTGAGAAGGATTTGTTGTTTCGATATGGACCCCGCTCAGTGTAAAACCGTCGATCACAGTATTTTCTATAGAGACCTTTGCTGCTTCCATAACTCGGATCCCGTTAATTCCCGTCGCCGCACCGGTAATATTTAGCCCGCGGATTCGCACTGATTTTGCCATGTCAGCTACATTTGTAATATTAATAATAATGCCGGTCGTTCCTGACGCCAAAATACTGCCTTGGGTGCCGGTGCAGTCGAGCGTTATCGATTTTGTAATTGTGACCGCACCAAAACCACCGGGATCGAGACAGTTGATCTCGCCATTGGTTGCGGTTTTTGATATCGCACCGGCAAAGGTTTTACAGGGTGCCGTTCGGCTGCAAGGATTAACGTCGTCACCGACGCCTGAGATCCAGGTGCGCGTGGCCTGAGCTTGTCCGATAGCTGTAATTGCTAATAAAAGAAAAGAAACGCAAAGGATGCGAAGAAAAAACGTACCGCTCATAATTATCTCCTTTTGGTCCGACCTTCTCTAATTGAGATTGCTTTTGTAATATCATCCTATTGTAGAACACCTCGAAAACTTTTCCTATGCAAAACACAAGGACCGTGCTCTCGTATTGCGGCAAAGTGCGTTACTGCACCGTAGCCTTTGTGTCCCGCGAAACCATATTGAGGATACATCTGATCGTATTCGACCATCAAATTATCACGGTATGTTTTTGCAATGATCGATGCGGCGGCGATCGAAGCCGAGATAGAGTCGCCTTTAATAATGCCCTTTTGCGGCAAAGGAGATTGTTTTAACTGAAGTGCGTCGATCAGCAGAAAGTCGGGTGCAGGATTTAGAGCGCCGATAGCGATGAGCATCGCTTTTTTAGTCGCTTCGAGAATGTTTATGCGGTCGATCTCTTCTGCTTCGACCTGGCCGACCGCATAGGCTACGGCACAGTCCTTTAATTCTACCGTTATCTCTTCGCGCCGTTTGGCAGTTAGCTTTTTTGAATCGTTCAGGCCTTTGGGTAATGGCTTGGATAGATCGAGGATGCAGGCTGCGGTAACGACTGGCCCTGCGAGACATCCGCGTCCGACCTCATCGACACCTGCGATTAGGAGATATCCGGCAGCGTGTACCTGATCTTCAAATTCGGTGCCGATAGCCGTGATCTTCATATCCGGAAACAGCGAAACGCGAGAGCCGTCTCCATCCTGTCCGAATGAATCCGATGCTCCCGCGTTTGCCACTTTGTTTGCTCCCAGTTTATGCGACCGGCTTTTTCTTAGCTCGTGTATCGCGTTCCTTGATACGAGCAGCTTTACCACGCAGATCACGTAGGTAATAAAGCTTTGCACGACGAACCTTACCGCGACGCAGCACGTCGATATGGTCGATCACTGTCGCGTGCAGCGGGAAAATACGCTCAACGCCGACGCTAAAGCTGACTTTACGGACGGTTATGGTTTCACGCACGCCGCCGTGTTTGCGGGCAATGCAGATGCCTTCAAACGCCTGGAGACGTTCCTTGTTACCTTCTTTAATGCGGACGTGCACGCGAAGCGTGTCGCCCGGCTGGAAAGCAGGAATGTTTTCTTTAATTTGTGTGTTTTCTACACTATCTAGTCTGTTCATTTCTCATTTCGGCCAGAGGTCAACGGACAAGTCCCGCTCACATATCACCATTTTCTCCTGTTAATAGATCGCCTCTCGCGATCCTCGTTTTTTCGAGCGCCTTAATAGAGCGCCACTTTTCAATTTCGGCATGATTGCCGTTAAGTAAAACTTCGGGAACTGACATTCCCCTAAATTCAGCAGGCCGCGTGTAGTGCGGACAATCGAGCAGCCCATCTGAAAACGAATCGTTATCTGCCGACGTTTCGCTGCCTAATGCTCCCGGCAATAGCCTGACAAGCGTGTCAACGACAACCGCAGCAGCAGGTTCGCCGCCTGATAGGACATAATCGCCGATCGACAATTCGTCCGTAACTAGAGCCTCAATGACTCTTTCGTCAACACCCTCGTAGCGTCCGCATATCAGCACGAGATGCTTTGTTTCGGCGGCTAAGTCCTTCGCAACCGCCTGTTTCAGAGGCATTCCCTGCGGCGTGAGCATCACGACCCGCGCCCCGTCAGGAAAAGCGTTGCGATCAGACGTGCCAATCAAATTTTCAATCGCGGCGAATATCGGCTCAGGCTTTAAAACCATCCCATCGCCGCCGCCAAACGGCCGATCATCGACCATTCTGTGCTTATCAGTCGTATATTCGCGGATGTCGTGAGTATTGATCTCGACGATCTCAGCGAGCTTAGCTCGGCGGATAATTCCAAAATCAAAGACCGAGTCGAAATACTCCGGGAAAATTGTCAGGACATCAATTTTCACCTAAAACTCCAAAAGTCCCTCAGGCGGATCGATTCGGATCAGCTTATTTTCAATATCAACATCAGGGCAGATCGTTTCGGCAAAAGGTATTAGAAACTCTTTTTCGCTGCCCTGCACCACCAATATCTCAGTCGCTCCAGTTCGCATTAGCTCTTTGACGACGCCGATCTCGATACCATCTAGTGTTTCGACCTTGCAGCCCTCAAGCTGCCAATCGAAAAACTCCCCTTCGTCCAATTCGACCGCATCGGTTTCGGGAACGCAAATTTCGGCACCACGCAACATCTCGCCTTGCTCGATCGAATCATATCCGGCAAATTTGAAAACGATTCGTCCGCTCTGAAACCAGTGCTTCTCAATTTTCAAACCGAGCTGTTTAGCGTCAGGCATTACTGCCGTGACTTCAACTAAACCCTCAAACCGCTCAGGAAAATCCGTCAATATCTCGGCAACGGTTTCACCCTTGAGGCCGCGCGTTTTGACGATCTTTGCAATTGCGAGGAGTTCCACTAGTCTTCGACCAGATCGAGATGAAACCGACGACCGTGTTTTTGTCCGGCGGCGAACAAAATGCTGCGAATCGCTTTGACCGTTCGGCCTTCGCGGCCGATCACACGGCCCATATCGCTTTCGGCGACGCGAACCTCGATACGGACGATTTTACCATCCGAACTCTCAGCGACCTCGACTGCGTCGGGTTCACCGACGAGCGATTTGATGATCTTTTCTACAGCGTCTTTCATCTTGTGTTACGAGTAAAAAGCCTAAAACTTAGGCTTCTGCTTCCGGAGTCTCTTCCGTTGCAAGCTCAGCAACTTCCTCAGCGGCAGGTGCTTCCTCAGCAACAACTTCTGCCTCTGGAGCAGCGGCTTCGGCTTCAACAGCCTCTGTTGCTTCCTCGGCAACTGCTTCCGTTGCTTCGGCTTCTACAGGAGCAGCTTCAGCAGCCGCAGCCGCATCGGCGGCAGCTTTTTCAGCAGCAGCTTCTGCAGCGATACGTAATTCTTCAACCTTTGCAGCTTCGGCAGCTTTCCTGGCTTCGATCTTGGCTTGCTCGGAGGCAGCTTTTGCTTCGGCACGGGCAGCCAATGTCGCCGCACGTTCCTCTTCGGTCTGAATAGGATTGTGCTTGATCAAGCTCTGAACCGTATCCGTCGGCTGTGCACCCACGCTGATCCAATACTGGATGCGTTCGTGATTTAATTTCACATCCGCCGGTGTTTGCATCGGGTCATATGTACCTACGTTTTCGAGGTATTTACCATCGCGTTTTGATCGTTTTTCCTTAACCACGAGGCGATAGAAAGGTTTACCTTTCGAGCCCATTCTCATCAAACTAATTGCTAACATATTTATTCGTTCCTAAATTTACCTTTTGCCTTAGCGACGTTTTTTGTGCCGCTTTTTCTTTCTAATTCCACGTGCCGCCGATCCGTTTTGATCGTCGTCATCAAAATCTGAGCCGCTGCCGAGCATTCCGCCAAGTACGCTCATACCGCCGCTGCCACCAAGCATACTGCCTAAGCCGCCAGCCAATCCGCCGGCCATTTTTCTTCCCAAACCGCCCAATAAACCGCCGCGGTTCATCTGGGCCATCATCTTTTTCATCTGCTCATATTGGCGAAGCAGTTGATTAACCTCGGCGATGGTCGAACCCGACCCGCCGGCGACGCGTGTTTTACGGCTTGCGTCAAGGACTTTGTGATCGTTGCGTTCAGCCTTTGTCATCGAATCGATGATCGCCTCAGTGCGAAGCATCTGATGATCGACGACCGCCGACTGCTCGTCTGTGATCTGAAGACCACCGGTCATCTGATCGGGCAGCATCTTCATCAATTTGGACATCGAGCCGAGCTTTTTGAACTGACCCAGCTGATTGCGAAAATCTTCGAGCGTAAACTGGTTACGCGTCATTTTCAGCATCTGGGCCTGTGCTTCTTCTTCGCTGATCTTGCCCTGAACTTCCTCGATGAGCGTCAGGACATCGCCCATTCCCAAAATGCGTTGGGCGATACGATCAGGATAAAACGGCTCGATAGCGTCGTATTTTTCGCCGACACCGACAAATTTAACGGGCTGGCCGATGACCTGCTTGATCGAGAGTGCCGCACCACCACGTGCGTCGCCATCCATCTTGGTCAGGACTACGCCGGTGATACCGACACGCTCGTGAAAAACCTCCGCCGACTTAACAGCGTCCTGTCCAGTCATCGCATCAGCGACGAACAGAACTTCCACCGGCTTTGTCTCGGCCTTGATCTGCTCGAGTTCGACCATCAGGTCGTCGTCGATATGCAGACGGCCCGCCGTGTCGATCATCAGCGTGTCAAAGCCCATTTCCTGAGCATATTTGAATGCACCGCGAACGATCGTCATCGGATCGTTTGATTCTTTTGCCTCGTAAACCGCTACATTTACAGCATTTGCGACAACTTTGAGCTGTTCGCGTGCAGCGGGACGATAAACGTCAACCGACACAAGCAAAGGCTTTCGTTCTTGATTGTCCGCGAGCCAACGCGAGATCTTACCCGTCGAGGTCGTCTTACCCGAACCCTGCAAACCGACGATCATCACGACATTCGGCGAGTTCTTAGTGAAAACGAGCCGCGATGACGTGCCGCCCATCAGTTCGCTTAGCTCGTCGTAAACGATCTTGACGACCTGTTCGTGCGGTTTCAGGCCATTCCAAACCTCTTCGCCCTCCGCCTTAACACGGACCGATTCGACAAAATCTTTAGCGACTTTGTAGTTAACGTCCGCCTCAAGCAGAGCCATCCGGATCTCGCGCAACGTGACTTCTACATGCTCAGGGGTTAGCTTCCCCTGACCGCGCAGATTTCGCAGCGTTACTTTGAGTTTATCGGACAGTGATTCGAACATATAGATACACTTCGGCCATTAAAGTCGAAACTATAAATACTAAGTGTTTAGGGGTTAACTGTCAAGAATTCGAGGCCGAAAGAATGCGTTCAAGCGCCCTAAATACGGCGCTTGGCTCAATTTCCTGTATGCATCTCGGGTGGCCGTAAACTTCACAGGTATATCCCGGACACGGTTGGCAGGAAAACTCTTTGAAAACCATCGCGTTAGGGGCGTCCGTCCATGGCCGCCAGTGATTGCGGTTTGATGAACCAAAGACCACTACAGACGGTGTACTTACCGCTGCCGCAATGTGCGCAATTCCTGAGTCATTACCTACGAAAACCTTGGCCTTTGACGCTAAAGCAGTGATCTCTGGCAATGTAAGGTCGCTGAGAGTCGTTACGGGAATCGCTGACTCAAATTGGAGTTTAGCAAGCACATCTTGTTCGGATGGTGACCCAACAGCGATTATCGCTAGACTCAAAGAGGCGGCAATGTATTCAAAAAGGTCGGCATAATTCTCCGTTGGCCACCTTTTGGTTTCGAACGCGCTACCTGGATGTACTAAGGCGTAAGATGCTTTGTTTAGCGACTCAGTTCCGATTTTATCTGAAATAGATGCAAGTGCCTGTTCTGTCACAGCCAGACTGCTCTTTGGCCGGTCTTCTACAGGCACGCCAACAAAGCCTAACAAAGCAAGTTGCTGCTCTGCTGAATGAGCATACTCGGTATGCCAAAAATCATTTGCTGATGATAATAAATGATTGTAAAGAAAAGAGTATTGGTAATCAGCAAAGCCGATCCGGTGCCTCGCTCCACTGGCGAATGTTAGGAGTGTAGCAGTTGTGCCGCCGTGCATATTTACGGCGACATCGTATTTGCGGCGGCGTAATTCCCTCGCGATCCGCAATCGTTCGGTACTGCCTTTTCCGACGGTTATGACGCTAATACCCTCAAAGCCATCGAGGACCGGAGCCACCCAATCTTCAAGCAAAATATCGATCTCGGCCTCAGGCAGAAATCTTCTTAGAGCAATAAGTGAGGGTGTGGCGAGAACCGTGTCGCCGATCGATCGCAGTTTGACGACGAGGACGCGGCGAACTTTTGACCAATCGATGTCTCCAGACGGCATTATTTTTCGACGGTTGCTTCCTCGACAAGCATAACAGGGATGTCGTCACGGATCGGATAAACCAGTGAGCACTCAGCATTTACACATTTAAGGCGTGTCGATGCATCGTCGATCTCAAGTTTTGATCTGCATTGTGGGCAACGCAGAATTTCTAAAAGTTCGAGGCTTATTGCCATTACTAAAATCTCCTTGACTGAATGAAATCTTAACGTTGGTGACGCTATGGTGCAACGACGCAAAGCTAAGAGGTGGCTGAAAGCGGCCAATTTGTTTTGCCGGAGCTTTTCAATTGTTAAAATGCTGTTCAAATAGCGTTCAAACTGAACACAATATGAACTTATTTGAACAAAAAAGCTTTAGATAAGAGCTGCTAAGCCAAAACCCACTGTTATTTGCGTCCCTCGGGACGCATTTTGTGCGTTCACCGTGTTCACCGTGTTCACGGTGTTCACGCGTGAAAATGAACAAAAAGCCGT
>JBKJRA010000094.1:0-4557 GCA_046594975.1 Pyrinomonadaceae bacterium
CCTAATCACTGCCGCGGATGTGACGCATCACCCCGAATTCAATGAGCATAAGGTCGATTTTGGTGCCGTCGTAAACTGGAAAAATCAATTACTACCATTGGCGTATGAGGGCTTTCAACGCATGACCAGCGTCGATCTACATGATAAATTTACGACTTTTTGTCAGGAGAATGAGTTTTGGCTCGAAGATTATGCTCTCTACCGCTCGGTCAAAACCTTGCAGGGTCAAAAACCGTGGTACGAGTGGCCCGTCGATCTAAAATTTCGCAAAAAGGATGCGCTGGATGCGATCGGTGAAAAGCTGTATAAGGAGATCCAGGCCGAGAAATTTTACCAGTTCCTGTTTTTTCGCCAGTGGGGCGCCGTAAAAGAATATGCCAACCGAAATGGGGTCAAGGTGATAGGCGACATTCCGATATTTGTAGCCCTCGACTCGGTCGATGTCTGGTGCAATCAGACGAAATTTAAGCTCAATTCAGACGGTTCGGCCCGCGTCGTCGCCGGTGTTCCGCCAGATTATTTTTCAGCGACGGGACAGCTCTGGGGCAACCCAATATACGATTGGGACGCGATGAGTCGCGATGGGTACAGTTGGTGGATCGCCCGTGTTTTTGCAACGCTTCAAAACGTGGACGTTGCCCGGATCGACCATTTCCGTGGATTTGTCGCCTCTTGGGAGGTTCCCGGCAAGGATAAGACCGCCGAAAACGGCTATTGGGTTGATGTTCCCGGCGAAGAACTGTTTCTAGCTCTAAAGGCCGCTCTCGGAGATCTGCCATTCATCGCCGAGGACCTCGGCGACATTGCCCCGGATGTCTTAGAGCTTCGGGACGGATTTGGCTTTCCCGGCATGAGGATCCTGCAATTCGCGTTTGGCGGCGATGCCAAAAACCAAGATCTGCCTCACAACTACATTACCAATTGCGTAGCTTACACTGGCACACACGACAATGACACGACCGTCGGATGGTACGTCTCGCAGTCGAGTGACGAATCGTCCCGCGACGCGGGTCACTCCACACGCGAACACGACTACTGTCTTAAATATCTCGGCTCCGACGGCGAGACGATTCACTGGGACTTTGTCCGGGCCGTCTGGGCATCTACTGCGAACACGGCGATAGCACCGATGGCCGACCTTTTAGGTCTCGGCTCCGAGGCCCGCATGAACCTACCCGCCTCCGAATCCGGTAACTGGCAGTGGCGTATGAACAAGGATGCCATCACTGACGAGATCACCGAACGGTTAACAAGCCTGACCGAAACCTACGACCGCGTTTGCGGTAGAATATAGACAATATGTGCCGAATTGTATTGTTTATTCTTCTCATTGCGGCAACAGTTTATGCTCAATCGCAACAGTTTGTTTCGATCGAGGGCAGCACGCTGCGGCTCGACGGCAAACCGTATTATTTTGTCGGTGCGAATTACTGGTACGGCAGTCTGCTCGGGCTCGAAAAAGATAAAAAACGTGGCATCGAACGCCTTCGCCGCGAACTTGATTTTCTAAAGGCGCATGGTGTGACAAATCTGCGTCTGATGGCAGGTGCCGAGGGTTCCGGTTTGCTCAACGGCGTACTGCGTGTCGGGCCGTCGCTCCAGCCGGAGCAGGGAAAGTTTGACGAAACGGTACTCGACGGCCTCGATCTCGCGCTTTATGAGATGGGTAAACGCAAGATGAAAGCCGTCATATTTCTCAGCAACAACTGGGAATGGAGCGGCGGTTTTCAGCAATATTTGTTATGGAATCAGGCCATCCCTGCCGATCTAATCACGCGAAAGCCCGACTGGGACGAGCTGCGCGACGCGGTCGCAAAATTTTACACCTGCGAGCCGTGCAAAGCCGGCTACAACAAACAGGCGGAGCTTATCCTGAGCCGCACCAACAAATACACACGCCGAAAATATGTTGAAGACCCGGCGATAATGGCGTGGGAGCTTGCTAATGAGCCACGCCCGATGCGCCCCTTTGCAAACGACACCTATCGCAAATGGATCACCGACACCGCAGCGATGATCAAGTCTCACGACCACAATCATCTCGTAACCACGGGCCACGAAGGCCGCATCGGCACCGAGAGTCTCGCATTGTTCGAGCAAGTCCATATTGATAAAAATATCGATTATCTGACTATCCACATCTGGCCGAAAAACTGGGGTTGGTTTACCGGCGGCAAGCTCGCTGATACGTTTCAAAACGCCGTCACCGAGACCGTCAAATACATTGACGAAAACGCCGCAGTTGCCGTCTCGCTCAACAAACCTCTGGTTATCGAAGAATTTGGCCTGCCGCGTGACAACCAGGCATTTGACCCGGCATCGACGACGAAGTTTCGCGATATGTATTACAAGCGCGTCTTGTCGTCCATTGCGACCAGCAACATCGCTGGGGCCAATTTTTGGGCATTTGGCGGCACCGCACGTCCTGTCAAGGATCAAATATTCTGGCAAGAAGGCGACGACCTAATGGGCGACCCGCCAATGGAAGAGCAGGGTCTCAATTCTGTCTTTGACAGCGATGCATCAACTTGGAAAATAATTGCCGATGCGTCAGCAAAGATCCGCAAGCGACCTCGACCCTGAATATTCAGAACCTAGTAAGTGCTCACCACGTTCACGGTGTTCACGGGTGAACATGAATAAAGGCTATTTCTGCTCGGCCTTTGTCACGACGGGATTACTCGGATTTACGGCCTTTAGCTTTGCGATCGTTTGGGCGAGAGCGTCTTTGTCTCCGGTCTCGCTATAAGCGATGGCGAGGTTTTGGAGCGTGATCTCGTGGCTTGGTTCGATTGCAAGGGAAGCCTTATATTCTTTGATAGCACGGTCGATGTCGCGCGGAGTTCGTTGAAAAAATGTCAGGCCCAGATCGGTTCGGACGTTGACGTTTGACGGGTCTTTTTGCAGCGAGAGCATATACCATTTTTCGGCCTGCTCATATTTTTCGCCGTCAAAATAAGCATTGCCGGCCTTGACCATCGGCTCGACCTCGCTGGGCTTGAGCTTGTTGGCGGCCTCGTAATATTTTGCAGCATCATCAAATTTTTGTATCTGGTAATACAGATCGGCGGCGGTCATCTGAGCCTCGTAATCTTTAGGTGCGGCCTTGGCTTTGTCGATAGCCGCCATCACCTCAGGACGCGGACCGCCCTGCGGAACGTCGCTGCCGCCGCTTGTGCCGAGTGGCGGATGATCTGGCGGAAGTGTAGGATTGCCTGACCCAGATGTGGTCGTACTACCGGGGGCGGGCATGGCATTCGACACCTGAGCCGCTGAGCGATTGAGGCTGTTTGCCGCGACAAAACCGATGACAAGCCCCACCACGAGACAAAACACACCGACCATAATGCTTTCTTTTTTCATTACTTAATAGTAATACCTATCGACTCTAAAAATATACTCGGACGCTGACCGCCGATCAGGGCAAAAATGTAGTGGTTTGGAATGGTGTCAACGACCTTTTTGGTGACGACGTCTTCGAGTACGACCTCGTGTTCATTCATTTCCTTGATACCGACGCCGAAACGTAAGCTCAGTAAGCCGTCTTCGGCACATTGATATAGCTGAAATTTATTGCCGAATTTTACGGTCGGTGCTAAGTAATCACGAACCAGCACAGTGACCCTGTTCATATCCTCTTGCTTACGCGGCTTGATAGCGGCACCGTCGCGGACGCAGATCAGATCCACTGCGGCCTCGACCGCAACGTTACCGCCGCCGACCACGATAAGGTGTTTGCCTCGAAAATTCATCGGTTCGGACAACGCATAAATGACCTTTTGCTCTACGCGTCCGTCGATGTGTATCTTGAGATCCTCGTTTGGCAGACGCAGTTTGTTAGGAGCACCCAGCAGGCCGATCCCGATTATCACGCGGCGAGCGGTATATTTCTGCGGCGTTTTCTCCATGCCGCGCTCGGTATCGACGACAAAATAGTCGCCGTCGTCTGCCGCTTTTACTGCGGTACAGCTCTCGTCTTCGTTAATAACGACGCCCTTATCCGCCAGGCTGCCGTGCCAGATGCCTAGGATATTTTCACGTTGGTCACCGGGTATCTTGGTCTGTAATTGATCCGCGATCTCTCGGCGAAAGCTAGTGAAAATAGCGTCTTTGTCGGACAGGATGTTTGTGCGGAAAAGGTTCGGCCAGTCACCCGAGCCTTTGGTCTTAAGATACGCGGCAACACGCTTTTTCAATTCTTTCTCGATCTTTTCCGTCAGCTTTGGAGCTAAGTCAGCTTGCAGAGACTTTGGTATCTTCGCGATCAGCTCCTGATGCAGAGCCGGTGTCTGTTCGTGAACTATTCTGCTGAGGTCATCGCCGAGAGCTTCAAATATGGGTTGGTTATCGTCCGGCTCGCCGCCGCCGTATTTAGCTTTCGACAGTCCCAAACCCATCGCCGGAATGCCGCCGAACCAATCTTTGGTGTCGGGCTTGAAAAAGATGTATTTGCCTTTTGGGTAGCGCTCGATTGTCGAGAGTGTCTTGCCCCGCTCGATACCGACGTATCTGAGACCGGCTTCGCTAGCTGCCGCTGCTGCCGACGCACCGCCGGGA
>JBKJRA010000108.1:0-12518 GCA_046594975.1 Pyrinomonadaceae bacterium
TCGTGACGACCACAGCAGCCTACACCGCCCAGATCGAAGCAATTATCCGCCAATATCCCGAGCAGTGGATGTGGATACACAAACGCTGGAAAACACGTCCGCCAGGCGAAAAAGAAATATACTAATTCGAGTCCGTTTTGTTGTATAGTATAGAAATTCTATGACTAGATTACTCGAAAAAGCATTTATCAAGGCTTCCGAATTTCCCGCTGCGGAGCAAGATATCATCGCCCGTTCGTTGCTTGATGATCTTTCAGCCGAAGAACTGTGGGATGATACATTTGCTGAGTCTCAGGACGAATTATCAAGGCTGGCTGATGAGGCTTTAGCTGAACATAGCGCAGGTCAGACGCAACCACTAGAAAAAATTCTGTGAGGTCATCTACCACCGAAAGGTTTTGGAAAGCATTTCATAAACTGCCGGCTCACATTCAGCAAAAAGCACGGGCGGCGTATCAACTTTGGCAAACGACGCCGTATCATCCCAGTCTCCAATTCAACAGATACACAATGTTCGCCCGATATTCTCAGTCAGGATCGGTATTGGCTGGCGAGCGGTAGGAATAAAAAAGGACGACGAAATGATCTGGTATTGGATCGGTTCACACGCCGAATACGATAAGCTGATAACGAAACTGTAAGCAATTGACCACGCATACGCACATAGAGATGAAATTAAAAAAAGCCCTCGGCATTTTCTCGGAAAAGTATAAAGATCCGTCCATTTGCGAATCGTGCGGCGAGGAATTTATCTGCGGCGCTACAGTTATGGGCTGTTGGTGTATGAATCTGAAAGTCCCCGACGAGGGCCGTGCCGACATGAAAGAGAAATACGCAAAATGCCTCTGCCCGAAATGTCTTGGCACTTACGCCACCGAGTCTGCGATCGTCGTCAGATACAAAGACGGTAGAACTGAGGTGGTCAAAGAAGCAGTTCGCGTGGACACGCAAAACTTTCACGAAGGGATGCTCGATTTCTATGACGCTCGCGGGACGCTGCTCAAGCAGATCAGCCTGAATGAAGATATTAGCTGGGATATCGTCGAGCCGACAGCCTAACTTCCCCACGTTACGAACATCCCGATCGCCGCCGCAAACATCACCGCCGCCGCCAGCCAACCGACGATATTTGTAAACAACCCGTTGATCCGATCGCCCATTACTTTTTTATTATTTGAAACCAGCATCACGACGATAAGCAGCGGCGGAGCGACGACGCCGTTAATGACTGCCGTCCAAAACAAGGCTGTGATCGGATTAATACCGAGAAAATCTATGCCGACTCCGACCAGGGTTGAAAGTGCAATAATGCCGTAAAATTTCTTTGCTTTGCGCGGCTTTTCGTCGAGTCCCGACCGCCAGCCGAATGTTTCTGCAACTGCATACGCAGCAGAGCCTGTCAACACAGGTATCGCAAGCAAACCCGCTCCGATCAACCCGATTGCAAACAAAACGGTAGCCAGATTTCCCGCAAGCGGGCGCAGAGCCTGTGCGGCTTCGGTAGCGGATTGGATATTCGTCTGTCCTGTCGCGTGGAGCGTCGCACCCGCCGAAACGATCACGAAATAAAATACGACGTTGCAAAAAACCATTCCAACGATGGTGTCGATCTTTTCTTTTTTGATCTCGGCGTTGGTAGCACCTTTTCGTTTCGCGACTGTATTACGCCCCACAGCTTTTTCTTCCTCGACCTCCTCGCTCGCCTCCCAAAAGAAAAGATACGGCGAGATGGTCGTGCCGAGTATTGCGACAATGGTAGTAATATATTGACCGTTCAGCTCGATGTGCGGCAGAAATGTCGCCTTTATTACATCGCTCCAATTCGGTTGTGCGAGAAACGCCGCGATCACATAGGCAAACAGAGAGAGCGTCAACCACTTAAAAACCTTGACGATCAGCCGATACGAACCCCATATTTGCAGCACCAATATCGCAATCGCGATAGGCACGACCATCGCCCAGATCGGGATCGGCACAAACATATTGATCGCCGCCGAGATGGCCGCGATGTCTGCGCCGGCATTGATCGTATTTGCGATAACCAGCCCGAGCACCGCCGGATAAAGCAGCCATCGCGGATAAAACTCACGCAGCACACCGCCAAGCCCTTGCCCGCTGCACATCCCGATCTTTGCACAGATATGCTGCACCACGATCATCAGCGGCAGCGTGACAATAGCCGTCCACAATGTCGAAAACCCAAGCGCCGCCCCGGCCTGTGTATATGTCCCGATCCCCGACGGATCATCATCCGATGCACCCGTAATAAGCCCCGGTCCGAGCCGGTCGAGAAGATTTTTTATCGGATTGTCGTGGCGAGTCATAAGAATCGACCGGACTAAGTTTGTTTTCTAGCTTGTGACTGGACGGCGGTAATCGCTACCGCATCGACGATGTCTGCGGCAGTGCAGCCTCGGGAGAGGTCGTTGCATGGGCGGTCGAGGCCTTGGAGGATCGGGCCGATGGCAGTGCCGCCGGTGAGGCGTTCGGTTAGTTTGTAGGCGATGTTTCCGGCGTTCAGATCTGGGAAAATTAGGACGTTTGCCTTGCCCGCAACCTGCGAACCGGGAGCTTTTGATGCGGCAACCGATTGGATAAGAGCAGCGTCGGCCTGCAATTCACCGTCGATGGCGAGCTCCGGAATACGTGCCTTGACTGTCTTTGTAGCTTCGACGACCTTTTCTATCAATTGATGTTTTGCACTGCCCTTTGTTGAGAACGACAGCATCGCTACGCGAGGCTCGACCTGCAATAACGCCCGGCACGAATCCGCCGAAGCAATGGCGATCTCAGCAAGCTCATTGACATCCGGGTCGATCACGACGCCGCAGTCAGCGTAGATCATGGCACCATTCGCTCCAAACTTTTTATCGGGAACGACCATCAGAAAAAAGCTCGACACAGTTTTGAATCCTTCACGAACCCCGATACAACGCAGAGCGGCAGCGACCGTATGAGCCGTCGTATTTGTCGCACCGGCGACAGAGCCATCAGCCTTGCCTTCGCGAGCCATCAAGTTGCCGAAATAAAGCGGGTCTTTTACGGTCTGCTCGGCTTCCTCAAGCGTCACGCCTTTTGCACGCCGCATCTGATGATAAAGCGTCGCAAATTTTCCAAAATCGTTTGACGTGCGGTGATCGAGTATCTCCACACCATTGAGATTAACGCCAGCTTGAGATGCGAGTTCGCGGACCTTTTCCGCATTGCCGAGAATTGTGATCTTTGCGATCCGCTCAGCAGCACAGATCGAAGCGGCCTCGACGGTGCGGATGTCTTCGCCCTCGGGCAAAATAATATGTTGTATATCGGCGGCGGCTCGCTCGCGAATTTGCTGCAATATCATGGGTTATGATCGATGTCCTATGAAAAACTTTGCCGCAGCCAATTTCTGACTACTGACTTCTATTCCTAAATTTACCATACAACTAAATCATTCAAAACTTGCTCAAATACCGGCTATTATCTAAACTCAGGTTGGGCTCAGGAAACACTACGATGAAAGAGAAAAAAACAAAGCTGCGGCGAAGTGAAAAATCGGAAATAAAAGGCCGCATGCATACCTTTCTGATGTTCCTGCCAAATATGGTGATGCTTATGGGCCGTCTGTTAAAAGATGCCCGTGTGCCGACGGCTGAAAAAGCTCTCTTTGCTGCCGCTATTGTATATGTCATCTCGCCGCTCGATTTTATCCCTGATGTTTTCCCGTTTATCGGTCAAGTCGATGACCTGTATGTCGTTGCTTTGGTGCTGCTTAGGCTCGTAAACCGCACTGATGAATCAGTCGTTCGCCAGCATTGGTCCGGCGGCGGTGACATTGTCGCACTCGCTGATTCTATTGCCAATCTCGCCCCCAAATTCTTACCCAAACGTATCGCCCGCGTCCTGACACAACGCGTCGAACTCGCCCCGGCGGGCAAGATACTGCGCGGTATTTCGCACAAAGACGAGGCAATTGTTCGCGAGGTCGCCGAGAGCGACGATCACGACATTGACGCCCGTTCAGCGATGGCAAATTGACCCCCTGCAAACTTTTTTCTCAAAAACCTGTAAAGTATTGCGATTTCTTGTGGATTTCCGATGCCTTTGCAACTATATCTACCCAAGCTCGTAGAATTAAGTACTTGAAAAATTTGGCGCTGGTCACCGCTTTTTCGTTATACTGTTTTCATTAACGAAAAGGCGTAATAGAAATCCTATGTTTGAACGCTACACGGAGAGATCCCGCCGGGTGATCTTTTTCGCCCGGTATGAGGCACTCCAATACGGTTCGCAGGTCATCGCACCCGAGCATATTTTGCTTGGCCTAATGCGCGAGGACAAAACTCTGTCCGCCCGGTTTTTCCCGTTTCGCCACACACTTACCGTTGACAGTATCCGCCGCGATGTCGAGGAGCGTATAGCCGTCAAGGAACGCATCCCCCAGTCATCAGAGCTTCATCTGTCAGCCGCGACCAAACAAATACTCTTTTACGCCAATGACGAGAGCCGTCAGTTAAAAAATCGCCACATTGGTCCCGAACATCTCTTGCTAGGCATCGTCCGCGAAGAAAAAAGTGTGGCCGCTGAGATACTTTTTGGCTACGGCCTGCGTCTGCAGGATATCCGCGAAGAGATGTCACGCCAGAGCGGCATTCCGGGTGTACTGTCGGCAACAAAAGAAAATTCGAAAACGCCGGGACTCGCAGAATTTACACGCGATCTGACCGTCGAGGCATCCGAAGGCCGTCTCGATCCGCTCGTCGGACGTGAGGCCGAGATGCAGCGGATCATCGAGATCCTCTGCCGCCGGACAAAAAATAATCCGGTGTTGATCGGCGAATCAGGCGTCGGCAAAACAGCCATTGTCGAGGGCCTTGCCCAACGCATAGTCGATAAAAACGTGCCGACGTTTCTCGAAAATAAACGCATTCTCTCGCTCGATCTGTCTCTGGTCGTTGCCGGAACAAAGTATCGCGGCCAGTTCGAAGAACGCTTAAAGAAGATAATGTCGGAGCTGAAAGAGAGCACCGAAAATATTGTATTCATCGACGAACTGCACACGCTGGTCGGAGCCGGCTCTGCGGAAGGCACGCTTGACGCGGCGAATATCTTGAAACCCGCACTTTCGCGCGGCGACATACAGTGCATCGGTGCGACAACACCTAGCGAATTTCGTAAAACTATCGAAAAAGATCGTGCTCTCGAACGCCGTTTTCAGTCCGTCAAGGTCGAGCCCGCGACCGAAGCCGAGGCTCTCGAAATTATCGAAGGCATCGTCGAACGCTACGAGGCGTTCCATCAATTGCGTTACTCGAAAGAGGCTCTTGCATCAGCCGTTCAGCAATCTAATCGTTATATTCCCGACCGTTTTTTGCCGGACAAAGCCATCGACGTTCTCGACGAGGCCGGTGCACGGGCCAAACTGCGGTACCAGGAAGAAAATCGCGGCGAGCCTTCGTGGAAAGAGACGGTTGAAAATTGGAAACGAGCCGCTGCAAACGAAGATCAACTGATCTCATACGAGCTGCGTTCGCTCGAAGATTCGTTCTTTGCGGTCGAGGTCACCAAAGACGATGTCGAAGACGTGATCGCACGCTGGACAGGTGTTCCTGTCGCCTCGATCAAGCAAAAGGAAGCCGAGAAACTGCTCAAGATCGAGACCGCTCTGCACGAACGAATTGTCTCGCAGCGTCCTGCGATTTCGGCTCTCGCTCGTGCTATCAGGCGTTCGCGTGCCGGACTCAAAAATCCGCAGCGTCCAGTCGGTTCATTTCTATTCCTAGGCCCGACCGGAGTCGGCAAGACCGAGGTCGCACGTTCGATCGCCGAATTTTTGTTCGGCTCCGAGAGGGCTCTCGTCCGTTTTGATATGAGCGAATATATGGAGAAACATTCGGTCTCCAAATTTATCGGTTCGCCTCCGGGCTACGTCGGCCACGAAGAAGGCGGGCAGCTTACAGAGAAATTACGCCGTTCGCCCTACGCGGTCGTGTTGTTTGACGAAGTCGAAAAAGCTCACCCCGATCTTTTCAATGTATTGTTACAGGTTTTCGAGGATGGCGTGCTTACCGACGCACTCGGCCAGACGGTCGATTGCAAACACGCGATCTTTATTATGACCTCAAACCTCGGAGCCCGCGAGATACAAAAACGCACCTCGCTCGGCTTCCAAGCCACCGGCGATGCCTCACGCGCCCGCATGGAAGAGCAGGTGATGTCGCAGGTCAAGCAAACATTCGCCCCCGAGTTTATCAACCGCCTCGACGAGATCATCATCTTTGACGAGCTTGTTGACGACGACCTGCTCCGCATCGTCGACCTCCAGATCGCCAAATTAAATAAGGTCGTCGAGGGCCGCGATCTCAAGATCGTACTCACCGACGACGCCCGCAAATGGTTGGTTGAAAAGACTTTAGTTGACCGCAAATACGGAGCCCGCCCGCTAAAACGAGCCCTGCAAAAATACGTCGAAGACGAGCTGTCCGAAGCCATCATCCAAGGCGAAGTAGAAGATTCAAGCACCGTCGAAGTTTATGCCGCCGGCGAAAAACTTGCGTTCCGATCCATCGCGGCAAAGACCACCGAAAAAGAATTAACCCAAAAAGCCTAGAAAAGCGCTTCAGGGATCCACCTGCTCCATGCGCTACAGCGCTCCATGGAGAGCTGTAAATGCGCCCCTTTACTCATCAAACACACTTGCCTCAACTCGCGCTAACGCTTGTTTCCCTGTATAATTCAATGGTTTGCTGGATAGGCGCAAAAAGGCAACCTGAGACGTTGTTGGGGAATCTTAGATTACAAGGTTAATCTGACGTTGAAATGCCGTTTTTGTTGGTTTATCCTATTATTTATAAGTAACGACAGCGGCAATCTAAAAGCTTTTCGGAGCTTTTTAATTTGCACTAAAAAAGGAAGTTCCGGGTTTATGGACAATTTTCGCACACTAGTTTTTGTAGTATTGGTTTTGGCTTTTTCGGCGATGAGCGCTGCTGCCCAAACCGGCGAAGGTGTGAAAGGTCCGGCAGTTTCTGGGTCCGCTACCTCACAACAGGTCGTCGAAACCGTTGATATTCAGGGCAACCGACGCCTGCGCGACGAAGATCTGCTCTATTACATCAAGACGCGTCCCGGCGACACATTTGACCCTGCAGCTCTCGAACGAGATCTGAAAGAACTTCTGGCACTAAACTTTTTTGACAAGACCGCAACCCGCGTCCTGACCGAAGAAGGCATTCGCGGCGGCGTCAATGTGATATTTGAGGTTAAGGAATTGCCTATCATTCGCGATCTGCAGTTCAAAGGCTCGACCACCATCCCGGAATCGGACATTCTTAAGGAATTTCGCGAAAAACGTGTCGGCATCTCAAAAGAGTCAGTCTATGACCCCGTGAAAGCCCGTAATGGAACTCGCATCCTGCGTGAAATGCTCGCGTCAAAGGGCTACCCAAATGCCAAGATAACTCTTCAAGAAGAAGAGGTTTCAGCAACCTCTATCGCACTTACCTTTAATATCGAAAATGGCTATCGTTCGCGTATCGTTAACATCGATTTTGTAGGTATGACGCATTTTAAGGCCGGCGAACTTCGCAACGCACTTGTACTGGTAAAACAGACTGGCCTGGTCTCGCGGGTCAAAGGAATGGACATTCTCGATCTGAAAAAGCTACAGTACGACCTTCAGAAAAACGTCCGGTCCTATATGTTCTCTAAGGGCTATTTTCAGGCTCGTATCGGTGAGCCTGAGGTTGTCGGACTCGGCTACAAACGCACGGGCTTTCCTATAATCAAGAATTTTCCTATCCCTCTTTTGACCTCGATGGACGACACTCTACGGATCAAAGTGCCGGTTACGGAAGGCAAGGTCTATCGGGTCGGGGCATTGAGCGTAGAAGGAAATTCGATCTTTTCCGAGCAGCAGATCCTCGGATATGTTGGATTAAAAAAAGGTGAGATAGCTGATGGCAAACGCCTGCAGGATGCCGTTTACGAAGACCTCAAGAAGGTTTATGGTGGCCAAGGTTTTGTTCAGTACAATGCGGAGTTCGAACCCGAATTTAAAGACAGCCCGACCAATCCGGCAGAGGGCATAGTTGATATTAAGATCACTATCGACGAGGGCAAGCAATTCACTCTTCGGCGGCTCGAGTTTACCGGCAATACATTCACTCGCGATAAGGTCATGAGGCGTGAGTTTTTGCTGAACGAAGGCGATATATATAATTCGAATTACCTTGAGATCTCAGTCGCCCGACTCAATCAGACACAGTATTTTGACCCTATCGATAAGGACCAAGATGTCGAAATTCGAACGGACGAAGAAAAAGGGGACGTGGACCTGATAGTCAAAGTCAAGGAAAAAGGCCGTCAGCAGATCTCTTTCAACGGTGGCCTTTCAGGTATCGGCGGATCATTTTTTGGACTTGAATACTCGACCAATAATCTTGCTGGACGCGGTGAGGTCATGTCGTTCAATGTCGGAGCCGGCAACCGACAACAAACCCTTCAATTCTCATATCAGCAACCTTATTACCGTAACAGGCCGATCTCCGTCGGGTTTTCGGTCTTCGCCAGCCGCTATCATTTCTTTGGCGAAGGAACGTATCTGACGCAAAATACAAGTATTTTGAACGATCTTTACAATCCTTATGGAAACGTGACGACAAGTCAGGCCAATCTCTTTACGCAGAGCACTTATGGAGCCAATATTTTCGCAACTGCTCCCTTGTCTGAGATCTTCTTTAAGAAACGAAGGTTCACACAGTTTTCACGCATCGGCCTTACTTATCAGCTATCAGCAACGAGCATAAAAGACCCTGCTGTAAATGCTTCGAGTGATCCGTCAAAGACCATTCCGGTAATTTATCGCCAGCCAAATATTCTTACTAGTCAGATCACCGGCACATTTGTTTACGACACCCGTCAACCATCACCAAACGGCATTGATACTCTCAATGGCAAATCCCTTTCGGTTTCGTTAGGTTTAGCGGGTCTGGGCGGAGACGTTAGAACCTATCAGCCAACAATACAATACTCGCAATTCATGCCGATCAGAAAAAGGAAAAGCAAGAATCCAGAGGTATTGGCATTTCGTCTTCAGGTTGGAACTATTGGAACATGGTCAGTATCAAACAAGATCCGAAATGCTAACTCCATCTCTTTCATCGGTGGAGTGCCTGCATATTCAAGATATTTCCTCGGCAGTGAAAACGACATTCGCGGCTACGATTCACGAGCCATCAGTCCGGTGGCCCCTTTTAACACCTATATCACCAGCCGAAATGTAGTGGTCGCAACTAACCCCAATGGAACCGCAGATACAAATACCGGACTTAATTCGAGAGACACGGCAGAGATCGGCACTCTCGGTCAGTTAACCGGGACCGGAGGAACAAATCCTGCTCTGTATTCCCGCAACTTCCGTTTTATTGGCGGTGACACGCAATTGCTTGGTAACGTCGAGTATCGAATACCAATATTTGGCCCTGCGGCTTTCGCGATCTTTGCAGACGTCGGATCGGTATTTAACCTTAGAAAGACTGGCATCCAGACCATCAACAGTGAGTTTCTGCCCGATGAAACTTTTATCGGTGCCGGACGCCTTACGGCTCTTGGATTGATCAATACTCCGGTATTAGAGAGCAGTTTTGGTAGCATCCTCTATTACCGCGGCCGTGTACTGACAAAGACCGATTTCATTAATGAGTTTTGCCGCGGAAACCGTTTTGGCTGCCCGACCAGTCTTTCACCACAGGTTCAGGCGTTTTACCTCCGTGGTGAAGTTCAACAAAACTCGGAACTTAGAGTCGATGAATCCAAATTTGGTAAGATCGGTGATTTCAAAGCTAGTATCGGAGCAGAGTTTCGGGTGCAAGTGCCGATCGTCAATGTTCCATTTCGACTGATCTATTATTACAATCCGAATGGAAAGTTTGGATTCACCCAGGAACTGCCGGGAATATACCTTCCCGGTAAACGCAGTGGATTTAAGTTTTCTGTCGGGCGGACGTTTTAATTGCTGAATAATTTTGACTTTGGGGTTTTATTTAATTACTGTTACTATTCTTTTTTTGAAACGGTAAGCAACAGTTTTCGTAAAAATAGTTTCAAAGAATTGTATTGATACTGAGAGGCATTGAGTCTTTCTAAAAGATAAGGAGTTTTACAAGATAATGAAGAAAATTAGTTTACTTGCCGTTAGTTTTATTTTTATAGCGGTATTTGCAGTTTCAAGCTACGCTCAAGCGGGCACTGGAAAGATCGGCTGGATCGAGACAGCTGCTTTTGGTGATGAAAAAGAAGGCGCAACAAAATACATCAATGCCTTGAAGGCTCTCGACCTTGAAATGAAACCGCGTGTAGCCGAATTGCAGGGAATACAGGGGAAGTTGAAAACCATATCGGATGACCTGGCTAAGCTTCAGGCTGCGTGCCAAAATCCGGCAATTCCTTGTGATCAAAAAGCCCTAGCGACAAAGCAGGAAGAAGGCCAAAAATTACAACTCGACGGAGAGTACAAGAAAAAAGCCTACGACGCGGCCGTCGAAGCCGCTAGCGGTCGCCTCCTTGGACCGGTATCGGCTGATATTTCGAAAGCAATACAGGAATTTGCAAAAGCTAAAGGATACTCGGTAATTCTGGATATCAGTGCTCTTGCTCAGGCAAACGTAATTCTTGCTTTGGACGGATCGTCTAATGTAACCAAAGATTTTGTTACATTTTATAACGCACGTCCAGCCGGAACAGCATCAACCGCGACACCTAAATAGTAAGCGGATAATTTATTGACTTAAATGGCCAATAGCCGGTGAAATTGCATTTTGCCGGCTTTTGGCTTATATGTTTTTATTCGGCTTTTATTATGGTCATCTACGACTCAGTTGCAATTCAGGAAATACTGCCGCACCGGTATCCTTTTTTGCTCGTTGATAAGATCATCGAGCTTGAACCGCGTGTAAGCATCGTCGGTATCAAACAAGTTACCGTCAACGAGGATTTTTTTGCAGGTCATTTTCCCGGTGCTCCAGTCATGCCGGGCGTATTGCAGATCGAGGCACTCGCTCAGGTTGGGGCTATTTTAGTGCTTCGCGAATTCGAAGACCGTCACAGCAAGATACCGTTTTTTACAGGTATTGACAACGCACGATTTAGACGCCCGGTCGTCCCCGGAGATACGCTCAAGCTCGAAGTAAGAGCTCTCAGGGTCGGCAGTAGGGTACAGAAAATGCACGGCATCGCGACGGTTGACGGCGAAGTCACAGCAGAGGCGGAAATTTTGTGCATCATCGCAAACCGCCCAAATCCAAAAGGCTAAATATATGGCTCAAATAGAAATAACACCGCAGCAGGCAATTCTCTACGGAACACTTTTTCAGATAGGAATCGGCCTTGTTCTCGGGCTCTGCCCGCTCATACTGGGAATTTTCCGTAAAAATATAAAATACGGCGTCATCGGGCTTATCGCATCTATCGTTGGAGGAGCTTTGCTAGGCGTGTTTTTGTCGGTCCCAGCTGCGGCAATATTTACATGGTTGATCATTCGCGGATCTAAAACAGCGGTGGTTATAGATACGGACGGCCCGGCAAACTAAATCTTTCAATCATGGCTTCTTTTATCCACGAAACAGCGATCGTCGCAAAGGACGCGCAGATCGGCAGCGATTGTCACATCGGAGCATTTTGTTCTGTGGGTGGATCGGTCGTTCTCGGTAGCGGCGTGCGGCTCGAATCTCACGTAGTAGTTGACGGCAACACAACGATTGGCGATGAGACGATCGTATTCCCTTTCGTCTCGATCGGACTTGCTCCCCAAGACTTGAAATACGCAGGCGAACCGACTCGGACGGAGATCGGCAAGCGAAATCATATTCGCGAATTCGTCACTATCCACCGCGGCACAACTGGCGGCGGCGGCATAACGCGCATTGGTGACGGCAATCTGCTAATGGCACAAGCCCACGTGGCCCACGATTGCAATCTGGGCAGCGAGATCATTATGGCCAATGCTGCGACGCTTGCCGGACACGTCGAGATCGCTGACAAGGCCAGCATCGGAGCATATTCGGGCGTTCATCAATTCTGCCGCATCGGTTACGAAGCCTTCGTCGGCGGGTATTCGGTCGTCGTTAAAGACGCGATGCCTTTTGCCATCATCCAGGGTAACCACGCCAAATGCTATGGTCTCAATAAGCTCGGAGTAAAACGCCGCGGCTATTCGCGCGAAACTATCAAAAAGCTTAACCATGCATTTCACCTGCTGCTTTCAGCAAAGCTGAACACTTCGCAGGCTCTCGACCGCATTACAACCGAGATCACCGGCTACAAAGAGGTCGATATGCTTGCCGAATTCATCGCAAGCTCAAAGCGTGGGGTTGTTAAATAACAATTTTCTGCGTGTCTTGAGCTCCGCGATCACGTCAATGATGGAAATATCCTTTGCCCTTAACAAAATAAGATAATGAAAGAGTAGATCAGCCGCTTCGGACTTAAATTTAGCGGGATCGTCGTCTTTGGCCTCGATAACAAGCTCCACAGCCTCCTCG
>JBKJRA010000363.1:0-14199 GCA_046594975.1 Pyrinomonadaceae bacterium
TCGATACGATTCGCGGGCGACCCTTCCTTATTTAAAACGCCAACACTTGAGCAACGTTCGGAACCCGGCAACGAAAGCCCGCGTGCGCCTAATATCGACTCCGGGGATTCACCCGCCTTAATCGAGCCATTGTTGAGTGAGGCAGAAGCTTCGCAGTTCCTCGGGATCTCAAAGATGACCCTTCTACGCAAACGAAACGCAGGACTTATCGGATTTTTCCGCGTCGGCTTCCGCGTTCTATATTCCAAAGAAAAGCATTTGCTACCGTACCTCACCAACTGCGAGGTCCAACGACAGCGGTAGAGATCGCGTAAGATAACTTATGTTGTCTTAGATAACTTTATAGATAAACAACAAAAGCCCGTCAAACGTTGACGGGCTAACTTATTGATATTATTGGCTCCGCAGGTAAGACTCGAACTTACAACCCTTCGGTTAACAGCCGAATGCTCTGCCATTGAGCTACTGCGGAATATGGCACGCCCTAAAAAACTGAATGCGGGGCGAACATAAAGATTAGAAATTTAACAGGGTATTGTCAAGTATATTTGGAAAACCCTTGCCATTTTCTACAAAACTCGCTTATTATCAATGGAATTATGGCGGATGCAAAAAACAAAACTCAATTAACTGAGGCCAACATCGGGACATTTTTGGAGACTGTGGCCGACGAGCAGCAGCGTGCGGACAGCAAGCGAGTTGTCGAAATGATGGAGCGTTTGACGGGCGAAAAAGGAAAGATGTGGGGCACGGCGATAGTTGGATTTGGAATGCGTCACCTAAAGTATGAATCGGGCCGCGAGATGGACTGGATGGAGATCGGATTTTCGCCGCGTAAGGGCAGCACCACGCTTTACGTACTTTCTAAATCACTCGACCAATCACCTTTCCTCGAAAGGCTGGGCAAACACAAAGCCAGTGGCGGATGTTTACACATTAAGAAACTTAGTGAAGTAGACGAAAAGGTTCTAGAAAACCTTATCAAGCACTATCTGGATTTTATAAAGAAAGGTGGCGTTTAAGCCCCTTTTATAATCTGCCAGTAAATCATTTCATCCTCGACGCTATCAATTTCTTTATCTCATTTGCCTCGTGGTCGAGCTTGTTGCCGAAATAGTTCGAATTTCCCTGCCATTAACATCGGGCACATTTCCGCAAAACAAGAATCTCCTCAAACTACTATTTTCATCGACAGTGTGAAGATTTAAGACGACAAGGTAACGTTGTTTTGTAACTTTCTAATATTTAGTAATTTCTGTCCCTATGACGCTGATCCGGTGAAACAAATCTGTCAACTTCTTTATTTCCTATCGCTTGATGTTTAGTTTTTCTACCGTTAACACGTTCACGCCACATCTTGAAACTCGACCGCTTCATATTTTTCCGCATAATTTTAATAACGTCCGATTCGTTGATGCCAAATTGGTATTTTATGTTGTCAAAAGTCGTCCGATCTTCCCAGGCCATTCCGATTATGCGGTCTATTTCCGCTTCCGCAAATTCTCGTTTCATATTTACTTATCGATTAACATTTCTGCCACTTCACGACCAGTTTTCATCGCCGCATTAAGAGATGGATACGCTGCGTAATCACCACACCGGTAAAGGGTTTCGCTAATTTTAAGGTTTGTTTCAGTTTCAGAACTATTAAAGAATTGCGGTAGAGCATTTGGGATCTGGTAAGTTTTCAGATGCCGCCAAACTTTGTCATTTCCAAACCATTTCGCCAATTCAGTTTGCACATCTTGCACTTTAATCTCATTGTTTCCAATAATATTAACCGAAATTAAAGTCTTGTTCGTGGGTGCATAATTTGATGAAATATCTGAAAGGGGAAGAATATGGTTAATTATTTCATCCCCGTTTGAGTTGATCATCAAATAAGGTGGGCCGTCATTTTTGAGGGGCGAATCGCTTTCAAAATACAGACATGTCGTGCCGTTGAATTTGGTTTCTGGTTCCACGCCGAGAAGCTTTGCGGCCGTTTTGGCATCGGTTGCCAAAACGATCTTTTCGGCCACGAGAGTTTCGCCATTTTCTAGATAGATCGTCGTTCCGTCTATTCTCCGAACTCGCTTGTTAAGCCTTATTTGATCGTCAGACAGGTGCTTAGCGATCTGTTCAGGAATCGCCTGCATTCCGTTTTCGGGAACAACGACGTCACCCTTGGAAAACAGGCTGAACAGAAATTTGAAAAAACATGAGTTTGTCTCCAACCCTTTTTCCAAAAAAACGCCGCCGAAAAAAGGGATGAAAAAGCGTCGGATCATCGTCTCGGAATAGCCAAACTTCTTAAGAAATTCGATAGTTGTTTCGTTAGGACCTGTAGTTGGCTCGGCGGCGTTTCGCGTTACTGCATTGAGTTGCAGAATTTTTAGTTTGTCTAGAATCCCGCCCGCAGCTGAAAATAGGGCTTGTGGAGCGGTCATGATATTTTTGAGCGGATTCGGCATCACAAAGAAATCGTCACCGCTGCGGATCCTTGCCCCCGACGGTAACTTTTTGAAGTTCAAGTCTTTGTAATTCAACAGTTTTTTTGCTTCGGGATATGAAGTCAAAAAAACCTGAAAACCTCGGTCCAGCCTAAAACCTTCAAACTCGTCCGTCCGCACACGACCGCCCACGCCATCTGATGCTTCCAAAACTAAAGCTTCAACGCCTCGGTCTTTCAAATATTTTGCACAGGTCAAACCGGCAATTCCTGCTCCGATAATCGTTATCATAATTTGCAAAAGCTGGTCAGCTCACCAAACTTTCCAAGTAATTTTCCGCCGTTTTTATATGGAAAAATTTTTTCTCGTGAGGCATTTTATCAAATATTCTGACCAGCATCCCAAGCCGCGGATTTTTGAGAAAAAAATCTCGATGCACGTCCATAAAACGCCAAAAAAGTCCGTCCCAGACCGTTTGCCAATCGCCTTTCGGAAAATCTCCCATTTTCAACAAATAATTGCTTCCGCTGATATATGGTTTTGACGCCATCAGTCCGCCATCAGCGAATTGGCTCATGCCGTAAACGTTGGTTACCATTACCCAATCGTAAGCGTCAATAAAGAGCTCCATAAACCAGCGATAAACTTCGTCGGGATCGAATTCACAAAGCAACATAAAATTCCCGATAACCATAAGTCGTTCGATATGGTGACAATAGCCTGTTTCGAGAACCTTTTTAATCGTTATGTCGATCGGCCCAATGCCTGTCGTTCCGGTCCAAAAACTTTCGGGAATCTTGCGTTTGAATCGCCAGAAATTCATCATTCTTTCTCGCGAACCTGCAACCTCATAAACGCCGCGAATAAATTCTCGCCATCCTATAATCTGACGAATAAATCCTTCTAGGGAATTGATCGGGGTCTGATTTTCTTCCGCAAATTTCAATGTCGTCTCGATAATTTCTTGGGGCGTTATCAGTCCAACATTCATCATCGGCGTTAGCAGACTGAGGTGCAATATCTTCTCGTTTACTACTATGGCGTCCTCATATTGGCCGAATTCGCGGAAACGATTTTCGAGAAATTGATCGAGCCAGTCGCGGCTTTCTTTGTAGGTTGTTGGATAAACAAAGCTGCTTTCAAGATTGCCGTAATTATTGTTGAAATTAGCCTTAACGTAAACACTCGCCTCACTGACAAATTCATTTTTGGGCGGAAATTCGACATGTGGAGGGATTTTAGCTTTCGGATATTTCAGCCGATTTTCCGTATCGTAAGTCCATTTTCCACCGACGGGTTTAAGGTCTGCCTCGATCAAAATTAACCGCTTCTTGCGTTGTTGAGTGTAAAAATCTGTTTGAAAATAATGCTTTTTAGTTTTGAAATAAGAAATTATCTCATTTTTCGAATTCAAAAACATCGGTGTTTCGTGTTCGACGAAAATCACTTTTTCTCCAAAACTTTTGATTCGTTTTTCGAGCCAATTGTCTGAAACATCGCAATAGTGTATTTCTGTCACACCATTTTCCAATAAATGTGGCATCAAATTCCGCACGTCGGAAAGTTCGCTATTCGACTCGATATAAATAACTTCCAAGCCTTGTTCACGCAGATAGTTCTCATAAAACTTCATCGTGGCACGGTGATATTTCAGTTTTTGGTGATGAAAATTGTATTGCTTAAAAAACAGAAACTCCTCGATCAAATAGACATTCGTCTCAGGCAAGATCGCGGGATTTTTTTCGAAAAGTTGGTGGGGGAAAATTATTGTTGCTTTCATTCTCCTCCCTTGTTCGTTCTACATCTATCGCTGCAAAATTTCACTTCGCCCCAACTCTTTTCCCACTTTTTTCGCCACGCAAACGGCTTTCTGCAGCTTAGGCAAATTTTGGTTGGTAAATTCTGTTTTTTAACATTTTTCATGAATCAAATTCAGGCACATTACTCGTTTTGGCATATGGCAGAGTCACGATTTTTTCAACGCGATGATAAGTATCCTGACCCGAAATGCAAATATCATTAACTGTAGTTAAATCAACATTTCCGTTTGTTTGTAAGGCTTTTTCCGGCAAAATAATATGTTGAATTTCACCGATCATAAAAATTGTTTTGTTCAGGTTTATCGGAATTTCTTCGACCAGTTTCAGTCCGATCTTGATCTTGCTTTGAGCAACAAACGGAGCGATGAAACCGTCGATAAATTCTTCGGTTAATCCGCATTTCTCAAACTCAGACTCATTTTGCTCAAATTTCGCCGAAGTCCAATGGGCGTTTTTCACAAACGCTTCGTGAACATGATTTATCGAATAAAAGCTATTTTCCTTGATGTTCTGATAGGTGTGCCTTTGGCCTTCGAGCGGACGGGTTATGAATCCAAGCAGTGGCGGATCTGATCCGATATGTACAACAGAACTGAAAACCGCGAGATTTGTGATACCCAGATCGGAAATAGTGCCGATCAGATTTGCCGATTTGTAACCACTCAGCGAATTAATTAAATTCGCTCTTTCGCGCTGAGGTAATTCTTCTATTTCTTTTCTATTAATGTGTTTCAATTTTTAGAATTTGTACTGACAATCTATTATGTGCCTTATGTTAAGCCGTTTACGCACCTTTTCCAATAAGCAAAAAATGACTGAAAATGCCCATTCACGTCCGGAAACATCCAGTCGCGTTCGTCTCGCGATCCTTTGTAATGCAAATTGGTCGGATGCTCCTTAAAGTATAGGTCCGATAAATTATACTCAGACTGAAGCTCGCCGAATTCACCGACATAAATCTGAATTCGCTCGATATTTTCAGATAGTTTCAAAATGAATTCGATTGTTTTGATCGAAACAGGATATTTTTTAAAATGCGAAGGTTCCAGCAACAAAACTCGGTTTGCCTTAACGTCAGGCTTCCAGATCGGATCAAGGTTGTAAAAGTTATAAATTAACGTTGGGAGAGAATTGTCGATCTCAATCGGTTCATTTTTTGGCAATTCGGTTCTTAAGAGAGGTAATTCGGTTTGCTGCAAGATCTCTGGGATCTCGAGTTCGGGAAATTCGCGGTAGTCAATGTCAAGAAAAGTGTCGCTCTGTTTTGTACCGCAATACTTGTTGATATTTTCTTGATTAGCGTAGTACTTTTTGTTGCTGAAAGCGGCCGCTGTCCATTGCCAGCTGCACGCGTTGCTCGCCCAATCAGCATCGAGCAGATGATAATAGAACCATTGAGCCGGGATTTTCCAATGACTTTTTCCGACGTTGCAAGTAACCGAAGCAATATACATTCGCAAATGATTGTGAACGTAACCTGTTTTGTATAATGCGTTTATGCCTTTATCAATAGCTTCGATCCTGGTAGTCGCCGTGATGATCGCGGTTGGAATTTGCATATTTTCAACATCCGGTTGCGGCTGTTTTATATCAATTTCTAAATTATTAGTCAGCCAAATATTTTGAAAATAATCTCGCCAAGCTAATTCCTGCACAAATTTTTCGATCTGCCTAAGCGGATAACCTCTCTTCAAAGTTGTTTCCAGAACATATTTGGTGGTAATCACGCCGCGGCTGATGTAAGGTGAAAGCCGGGTAACTGCACCATCGAGAAAATTCCGTGTTTTCCCGTAATTTATAGGGTTTAGCTTTTCTACTTGGGCTAAGATCTCTTCTATTTTTGTGGCAAACATATTTTTGCTGTTTGATTGAAAGCAAATAGGGAGGCTTCGACAGTTAAAAAAATCTATTTGCACTGATCGCTATTATACTGAACACCTTTTTAATTCGTGGAAATACCCTATCAGGATTCAATAAATATCTTGGTGGACCTGTGGGTCTCCTTCTATTCTGACAATCTGAACAAGACTGCGTATAATCTATATTTAACCTAATCAGGGAGCCGACAAATTGCAGCACGAAACTATAATAATCCTCGATTTTGGCTCGCAATATACGCAACTTATCGCGCGGCGTGTGCGTGAACAGGGCGTTTATTGCGAGATACATCCGTTTCATCTGTCGGCTGAGGCGATTACCGCCAAACGGCCAAAAGGCGTGATATTGTCGGGTGGGCCATCGAGTGTGACTGACGAGGATGCACCCCGTGTCGAGGCAGGTTTTTATGACAAGATCGACGTTCCAATACTCGGAATTTGTTACGGTATGCAGCTCGTCGCGGCCGATCTGGGCGGAGCTATCGAGCCAGCCGCTCGCCGAGAATACGGCCACGCAAAAGTAAAAGTATCAAGCGGAAAAACGGCTCTGTTCAATGAGCTTCCTTTTGAACTCGATGTATGGATGAGCCACGGCGACCATATGACGCAGATGCCAGCGGGCTTTGACGTGGTCGCCACTAGCGAAGATGTGCCGACGGCGATCGAGAATCCCAAACGTGGTATTTACTGCGTTCAGTTTCACCCTGAGGTCTCGCATACCCCACTTGGCAAAGAAATTTTACGGAATTTTGTTTTCCACATCTGCGGCTGCAAAGGTGATTGGACGCCTGCACAATTTATAAAAGAAGAGGTCGAAAAGATCCGTGAGATAGTAGGCCCAACGGGAAGTGTCGTATGCGGATTGTCGGGCGGCGTTGATTCGACCGTCGCGGCGGTACTCGTTCACGAAGCCATCGGCGAGCGTCAGACCTGCATTTTTGTAAATAACGGTCTGCTCCGCGACAATGAATTCGAAGACACGCTCAAGCTTTACAAAGACCATCTGCACCTCAAAGTCGTCGGGGTCGATGCTTCTGCGGAGTTTTACTCAGCACTTGCCGACGTCACCGATCCTGAGCTAAAACGAAAAGCTATCGGGCGGACATTTATCGAAATATTTGATGTTGAGGCCAAGCGGATCGGCGATGTAAAATGGCTCGTTCAGGGTACGCTCTATCCTGATGTGATCGAATCAGTTTCGCTTCGCGGGTCGTCCGTGACGATCAAATCGCACCACAACGTCGGCGGTCTGCCCGAAAAAATGGATCTCAAACTCATCGAACCGCTTCGTGAGCTGTTCAAAGACGAAGTGCGGCTGATCGGCAAAGATCTCGGTATTCCCGACGAAATTTTAGGAAGGCATCCGTTCCCGGGACCGGGCCTCGGCGTCCGCATCCTCGGCGACATCACCGTCGAAAAGGTTGTTCTGCTGAAAAAAGCTGATCGCATTTTTATCGAAGAATTGAAAAACTTTGGTATTTACAACGATGTTTGGCAAGCCTTTGCCGTGCTGCTACCGATCCAGTCGGTCGGCGTAATGGGCGATTTTCGCACTTACGAAAAAACGGTCGCACTCCGAGCCGTCACCTCGACTGATGGAATGACCGCTGACTGGGCACGTCTGCCGCAAGATTTTCTCGCGGCCGTTTCATCACGGATAACGTCAGAGGTTCGCGGGGTCAACCGCGTCGTTTACGACATCTCATCCAAACCACCAAGTACGATAGAATGGGAATAATTGTAGATGAGCAATAATGTCCAGGCCATTGTTGAATTTCGCAATGTAGGTTACACCATCGACGGTGCGGTGATAATTGACGGGCTCAATCTGCAGGTTTTTGATGGCGAGATATTGATACTGCTTGGCGAATCCGGCTGCGGCAAAACGACGACGCTCAAGCTCATCAACCGCCTCATCGAACCGACCGCCGGTGAAGTCAATGTCGAAGGCAAAGCGACGACTGCATGGGATGCGATCCAATTGCGAAGGCACATCGGCTACGTCATCCAGGACGGAGGACTCTTTCCGCATTTTACGGTGGCTGAGAATGTCGCGCTTATTTTGGGGCTTGAAAATTGGGAAGCTGCGAAAAAGCGTGAACGAACCCGCGAAATGCTCTCGCTCGTCGCTCTAGAACCCGATAAATTCGCCGATCGCTTTCCGCACGAACTTTCCGGCGGTCAGCGTCAGCGTGTGGGTGTAGCGCGTGCTTTGGCGTCAGACCCGCAACTTTTGCTGCTCGATGAGCCATTCGGAGCCCTCGACGCGATCACGCGAACAAATTTGCAAAAGGAATTCGCTAGGTTGGTTCGTGAATTGGGTAAAACGGCGGTTTTTGTAACGCACGATCTGCACGAAGCAATGCTTTTAGGAAACCGAATCGCCCTGATGGAAGCCGGAACGATTGTCCTGCTCGACACGCCCGAGAATTTTGCAAAAGCCGAACTTCCGCTTGCGCGGGCATATCTTGAAACGGTTCTTACAAAAAACCAAACGGGAGTATGATAATTAGAAAATGAGTAAAATAAATCAGAACAGACGTGATTTTCTAAAGACCGGAGCTGTCGGATTGGCGGCGATCGCTTTGTTTCGAAATGCGAAGGGCGAGATCGTCACTTTTGCTAATGGAGATCCGTATCCGGAGCTTGTCGAAATTACGATCACTGAGCTTCAGGCGTGGATGAGTTCGGGCAAGCTGACCTCACGACGGCTCACGGAGATGTATCTTGAGCGTATTGCCAAGATCGATACAAAAACGCACGCTGTGCTCGAGCTCAACCCGGACGCACTCGCGATCGCCGACAAAATGGACAAAGAGCGCAAGCATGGCAAAGTTCGGTCGATGCTGCACGGTATTCCGGTTTTGATAAAGGACAACATCGAGACGGCCGACCGGATGCACACGACAGCCGGTTCGCTCGCACTCCTGGATGCTCCGACGCCGAAGCGGGATGCAGACGTCGCCGCAAATCTACGCAAAGCGGGGGCCGTCATCATGGGTAAGTCAAATATGACCGAATGGGCAAATTTTCGTGCAAACCCTCTTAAAAATAGGGGTACGAGCGGATGGTCGGGCCGTGGCGGGCAGACAAATAACCCATATTTTCTCGATCAAAACCCAAGCGGATCGAGTGCCGGGTCTGGCGTCGCTATATCTGCCAACCTGTGTGCGGTCGCTATCGGCACCGAGACCGTCGGCTCGATCATCTCGCCCGCTGTTACTAATGGGGTCGTCGGTCTCAAACCGACCGTCGGGCTAGTGCCACGCAGCGGCATTATTCCCATCTCGCATACGCAGGACACCGCCGGGCCGATGGCTCGCAGCGTGTCGGACGCGGCAATTCTGCTCGGAGCGATAACTGGTAGCGACCATCGCGATCCGGCAAGTGCGGACTCCGACAAAAAAGGAGCGAAAGACTACACAAAATTTCTCGATCCTGACGGATTAAAAGGCGCCCGTCTCGGACTTGTTATGCAATATGCTCCGCAGCGTAATACCGCTCAGTACAAGGCTTATTATCAACCTTTTATCGATAAGCTAAAAGATGCGGGTGCGACGCTCGTCGATGTAACTTTTCCGGACTACAGCCCCCTCCAGGCCGACAGGCTCAATATATTGCAGTATGAGTTTAAGGCTGATATAAATGCTTATCTCGCGGGACGTGGTTCGAAATACAGGACGCTGGCCGACCTGATCAAATTTAATGAGGACCACAAGGATACGGAGCTGCAGATCTTCGGCCAGGAAACCTTCATAGAGTCGCAAAAGAAGGCGGATCTTACTGACAAGATCTACATCGACGCGATCGCCACGGTCCACAAGGCAGTTCGCGAGGATGGCATCGACGCACTTCTCAAGCACAACAAGCTTGACGCTTTGGTCGGTCCGGGCACTGGCGCGGTCGGCATCGCCGCCGCCGCCGGTTATCCTTCGATCATCGTGCCGCTGGGTCTGCGTGAGATTCCCGCTTCGACAAACGATGCCGGCACTGCCGTCCCCGCGACGATCCAGACAACTGGCATGTTCTTTTTCGGCACTGCGTGGAGCGAACCGTCGCTTATCAAATACGCTTACGCTTTTGAACAACTTACAAAAGGCCGCGTCACGCCGCAGTTTTTGCCGACCTATACAAAAACGAAGTAAACTTTTCCTTCGACGACTCAACCATGAAGGTAGCCTACGTTCTCGATTCACTAAACCGCGGCGGCGCTGAGATTCTCGCTCTTGATGTTTGCAGAAATGCTGCACGTCACGGCCTAGAAATGACGCTGATCGCGACCGGCGTCGGCACGCTTGAGGATGATTTTAAAGCGTCAGGTGTCGAATTTATCTCTCTAAAACGGAAGCTCCCGGTCGATCCATTTGTCGTCAAACAGCTCAAAAAAATTCTAATTGAGCGCGATATCAAGGTTGTCCACGGCTATCAAGCGGTCGAGATGATGCACGCTTATTTAGCCACGATAGGCACTAATGTCAAACGGGTGTTGAGTTTTCATGGTCATATCCCTGACGCAAAAAACCGACTTTCGTTGAAATTTCTCATTCCGCGCATGGATGCGAATATTATCATCAGTCAGGCGCTGAAAAAATCTCTACAGCGTGACGACGGACTCGATCTCGAACACAATCTCAAATTTATTTTTAATGGCGTCGATGAAACGCGGTTACTGAGGCCGGATCGCGACATTCGTACAGAAATGGCGCTGAATGAAAATGCGATCTTGCTAGGAATGGTCGCTAATTTTTATCCGGCTCCCCGAAAAGATCACCTGACCGTATGTCGTGCTTTGCCGCAAGTTTTTCGCGAGATTCCTGACGCACATTTTTTATTCGTGCACTCGGGCGGTGTCAACGAGGATAAGGATAAAATAAAAGCCTGTAAGGATATTTGCGAGACAGCAGGGATCACCGATCGCGTCCATTTCCTCGAAAACCGTTTTCCGGCGATGGATGTTGTAAACAATTTGGACATATTTGTGCTTTCGTCTTTGCACGAGGGCCTGCCGATCTCGGTCAAAGAGGCGATGCTGCTCCGAAAACCTTGCGTTTTGTCAGACATCGGGCCTCTAATAGAAATTTCTGACGGCGGTAAACACGCTGTTATATTCAAAACAGCCGACGCTGACGATCTGGCGGAAAAGCTGATCGCCCTTATCCGCGATCCGCAAAAAAGAAAGTATCTGGGAGAAAGCGGCCGAAAATGGGCAGCCGAAAATTTCAGTATCGACGCACATCTCACATCACTGAAAGCCCTATATCAGGAACTAGTAACAATCTAATTTTAATGAACATCCTAGTCACCGGCGGAGCCGGATATATAGGCAGTATTTTGACAGAAGAGCTTGTCACGCAGGGCCATGCAGTCGTCGTTTACGACAATCTCGTAATGGGTCACCGTGCAGCGGTTCATCCGGTAGCTGCTTTTGTCGAGGCTGACATTGCCAACACGGACGTTTTGACGCGAACTCTGAGCGAACATTCCATCGAGGCCGTAATGCATCTTGCTGCATACACATCAGTCGGGGAATCGGTCGCAAATCCTGAAAAATATATTCAAAACAACTATGTTGCCAGCCTCTCTCTGCTCGACGCGATGGTTGCATCGGGCGTAAAACGAATCGTATTTTCTTCGACCGCTGCGGTTTACGGTGAACCGAAAAAACTGCCTCTGACCGAAGAAGACGAAACCTCGCCGATCAACACCTACGGTGAATCTAAGCTCGCTGTCGAAAAAGCTCTGTGGGATTATCACAAAAACCACGACTTGCGGTTCGTAGCACTTCGTTATTTCAATGTCGGCGGTGCGAGTCTCGATAACGGCGAGTGGCACAACCCTGAGACACACTTGATACCCGACATTCTCAATACCGCTCGCGGCAAAGACGAGATACTAGAGATCTACGGCAACGATTACCCGACGCCAGATGGCACCTGCATCCGAGACTATATTCACGTCCAGGATCTGGCAAAAGCACATATTTTGGCGCTCAAAGCTCTCGAAAATTTTTCCGGAGTTTATAATCTTGGCACCGGCATCGGAAACTCGGTCAACGAGGTGATCGAAGCCGCACGACGAATCATAGGAGCGCCGATCCCGGTCAAATTTATCGAGCGCCGAGCAGGCGACCCCGCAGTTTTGACCGCAAGTGCCGATAAAATTAAACATGAGCTTGGATGGGAACCGCAAGTGGACAACCTTGATAAGATAATTGGCTCCTATTGGCTGTGGCTGCAAAATAACCCCAACGGATACGACGAATAGACTTTAGTTTGATGGGTAATTTCATCCAATTCATACAAAATAATTGGCCCGAACTGCTCGCATTGACCCGCGAGCACATCTTCCTTGTGCTCATCTCGACAGGCCTCGCGATCTTGATAGGCGTGCCGCTCGGCATTTTGCTGACACGCATCCGCTCTCTTCAAACACCAATTCTTGGCTTTGCAAACATAATGCAGACTGTCCCGAGCCTCGCTCTTTTCGGGCTGCTTATTCCGATCCCATTCATCGGCGGTATCGGCGCACGCACGGCGATCATCGCCCTCGCACTCTATGCTCTGCTGCCTGTCATTCGCAACACCGTCACTGGCATTCTCGGAATTGACCCAAAGGTCCGTGAAGCGGCCGTCGCAATGGGCATGACCTCCGGCCAGATATTAAAAATGGTCGAACTGCCGCTTGCGATGCCAGTGATTCTGACTGGAATCCGCGTTGCTGTCGTGATTTCAGTTGGCGTAGCGACTGTCGCGGCGGCAGTCGGTGCAGGCGGACTAGGAACTTATATTTTTCGCGGGCTGCGGCAAAATGATAACAATCTACTGCTCGCCGGAGCTCTTGCGTCGGCATTGCTGGCGCTGCTCTGCGATTTCGCCCTAGGACAATTTGAGAAAAATTACGCTATTGGTGCCGTCTCATCAGGTCGGAGAAAGATCGTCGGTTTTGGTGCGATAGGGATATTAGCGATTGTGATCTGTATCGGCTTTTTGCCGAATTTCAGATCTCAGATCTCCAATTCCAACGCGGAGAATATCGAGCAGAAAAAGATCGTCGTCGCCTCAAAAGACTTTACCGAATCCGTAATCCTTGCCGAGATTCTTGCTCAGATGCTCGAAAACCGTGGTGTGCCCGTAGAACGAAAACTCGAACTTGGCGGCAATCTCGCCCACGAAGGCCTGCTCTCAAACCAGATCGACGTCTATCCTGAATACACCGGCACAGCTTACACCGCTATCCTCAAACACAAGCCGATCACCGACAGCCAAGCTGTTTACGAGCAGACAAAAGCCGAGTATGCGTCCAATTTTAACCTCGCAATCAGCCAGCCGCTTGGGTTTTCAAATGATTTTGCGATACTCGTCCGCGGGGAGGTCGCTCGAAAAAACAACCTGAAAACTATCTCGGACGCTGTTCCGTTGGCTAAATCGTGGCAAGCCGGTTTTGGTCAGGATTTCATGTCACGTGCGGACGGCTATCCGGGGTTTTCCAAAGCCTATGGCTTTAATTTTGCGAAGCAGCCTCGTGAAATGGACCTGTCCTTAACTTATCGTGCCTTGCAATCGAGCGAGCTAGACATCATCGCCGGAAACTCCACCGACGGCCTCATAGCTGCGCTCGATCTTTTCCAACTCGCTGACGACAAGCACTACTTCCCGCCCTACCAAGCCGTTTTCATCGCCCGTAAAGATGTTATCGACATACTAAACGAGACCCTGGAAAAGCTGCAAAACGCTATCTCAACCGCAGAAATGCGGCGGCTTAATTACGAAGTTGACGGCAACAAGCGCTCGCCCAAAGATGTCGCCGCCGAATGGCTCCTAAATAAATAACTGTTAATGGCTATTAATAGCAAATGAAGATGTCCGGTTTGGGAGGTTGAGGGTAGTGGTGGCACCACTTGCTTCAAACCTCGGATTATTTTCATTGTTGGCTTAATGCTCTGGCCGCAGCGGAATATTTGCCGATCGGGTGAGGGCCGAAGCCGATGGTTATTGTTTGGTTAAAGTGTTGATAGACGATGGAGCGGGAGCCCGTCGCGGCGAGCCGCACCAGGATTGTTTATCGATCTGC
>JBKJRA010000051.1:0-14426 GCA_046594975.1 Pyrinomonadaceae bacterium
GTTCAGGCATCAGCATCGTCAACGATTGGCCCGACATTTCATCTTCCGTGTAACCAAAGATCCGTGTTGCCGCCGAATTGACGAACTGGATCATGCTGTTTTCGTCGATCCTGATAATGGCGTCCGAGGCTGATTCGGTCAGGATGCGATAGCGCTCTTCGGATTCGCGCAGGGCGGCGAGCGTTTCGTTGCGCTCAGTTACGTCGCGGAAAACCGTGACCAGCCCTTTTATCTCTCCGTCTTCGCGTATCGGTGACGCGCTATAGATGACATCAAAAAATGACCCGTCTTTTCTAATAAAAACATCATCATGATCTTTGAGAGATCGCCCGTGCTGTAAGACGTGAGACCCTGCACATTCTTCGGCGGGAAACGGCGTCCCGTTTCGATGCTTATAATGCGTTGCGTTGTGCATGTCGAGGCCGGTGAGCTCGTTAAAGGTCCAACCCAACAGTATCTCCGCCGTACGGTTCATTGACGTCACCGAACCGCTAACGTCAATTGTGTACATTCCCTCGCCCATGTTCATCAAAACGGCGTTATCGAATGCCACCGAACCCGCTTGCGAATCCACTCGACTACTAATAACCCGCTCGAGAGTTGGCCGGACCACGGGTTTGTCTATTTTGGGCAGATCGCCTTTCGGACGCGGAATTTTTTTAAGTTTTGAGGGGTCCATCTTTTGATCGGCGTAGAGAATGCCGCCGCGAAATTATTTTATACCTCTTAGGATGAAAAAAGAATTCTGGAGCCTATTAACGGTTGCTTGAAATAAAAATGATATAAAAAAGAGTGCTGTTCCCGTGAAGCAAAAGCACTCTAACCGTCGAAAGACGCATTATAAATTAGATCTACAACATATTTAGAATGGCTTGTCGGTGCACCTCTGTATGTAAGCTTTAATACATACAAATAAAATGTGCTAAAACAATGCGCCGTTGGCGAGGGTCGCTTTTCTTCTAATAATGGTGCTGTGCCTAACCTTGACGGTTTTTGAGGATCTTGACGAATGAGCCGGAGCGGAGTTCGTCAAGTGTAATGCTCGTTCGTTTTGTCGCTTCTTCTTCGGTGATCGCACCGCAGTTTATCGCACGCAAAAAGTAATTGAGCAAGCCCTGACCCGTCGCCGCATCGTCAAAAATATCACCGACGAGTGTTGCTTGCGCGGCTTTTTCGACGAAGTTGTGAAGCCGTTCGCTGGCAGCATCCAGACCTTCGAGAAAGAATGTAAAAACGGCGGCATAACGCGTCGCAAGCTGAGCCGGATGTAGATCCCAGCCTTGGTAAAAAGCATTTGCCAGCGAGTGTCGGCAGTGATCGTAATGCAGTTTCCACGCGCGTCGGACGACTGCGTTGTTCTCGGCGATCTGTTCCGCTGTAAGGTTTTCGCCTCGATTTGGGGCGATGGGCATGATATTTGTCGCTCCGTCCGAAAGCCATACGCCGGTTCCGCCAAACGACACCTGCATCATGCTCCTCGCAAAATCACATGCCGGGTGCAGCATATCCTGATAGGCGGCTGTGATCGAACAGCTTGCGGTGTAGTCGTATGTCCCGAAATGTGCGGCGGTGCAGCGGCCTTGTGCGGCTTCGAGCAGACGCGGCATCGCGATCTCGCCGTCTGCGGCAATGATCGACTGCGTAGTCTCGATCATCATTTCCATTTTGAGTGTGCCGGGAGCCAGACCGAGTTTTGGTTCTAGTTCTTCAAAGATGCTGACGAGTGCCCGAACCTGATCCGGCGTAACGATCTTTGGCAAAGTTACGACAAAATTGTCCGGCAAGATACCGCCGGTTGCCGAAATAAGTGTAGTCAAAAATATGTCCAGCGTGCGTATGCTGCGTGCGTGAAGCTCCTCGCTAAATGTCTTGATGCGGATGCCGATAAATGGCGACAGCGTGCGGGCAGCAAGACCTTTTGCGACCTCTGTCGCGGCGGAGGCGGCGTGTCCATCCTCTTCGGCATCCGGTCGCGTGCCGTAACCGTCTTCGAAATCGATACGGAAATCCTCGACAGCCTCGCGTCCGAGTTTCTCACCAACGCGGGCATAGATCGTATCGGTCATATTTGACGGCAAACCTATAGCCTCCGCAAATGTCGTCGCGTCAGGACCAAACGCCTCAAACGAACGAACGGCGAGTTGCCCGAGTCGCACCGCAGTGTCCGATTTAAAGAGATGTGCTCCGCCATAAACCGTATGAACAGGCTGACGGCGGCCGGTTTCGCCGGGATACCGTTTTGAAAACCCGGACAACGACAGTTTCAGCCGTCCTGTGATCTTTTCGAATGATTCAGTAGAAAGTGAGGTGCTCATATTAAAAAAATTATCGCGTCAGGCGAGCTTCGATCAGGCCGTGCGGTTCGTCGGTCGGGACAAAGATGCGGTTGTCGTTCTTGAGGCCGAATTTCGCAATATCGACCGGCAGGCAGTGTATATTAGGCAGCGAAAACGCGATCTCACTTACCTCCGCAAATTTTGCCAAAACCGCATCGCCCATTGCATACAGCGTGTGCTGAACCGAAAGGCTGTCGTGACCGGCAAAGGTCTCGAGTATCGTCCGCCGGATGTCTTGAAATGCCGGGTCGGTCGCATCACTCGCATTTGCATACGTCCAGGATGCTTTTATCGCGGTAGAAAAAATACGATCGCTAACCTCAGGCAGCGTCGTATATTCATCTTTGATAAATCCAACAAAACCCGACCGCGTGGTTTTCAAAACTATGAGGTCATCGACGCCGGATTCGACGATTATATTTTCACGGGTCGCGTTGATATTTGCAGTTCGTTTTTCGTCGCTGCCGCGGACAAACGAATGATCGTGTTCATGTCCGTCAAACTTCATCCGCTTCCAGCCGTGTTCGATAACGTCGAGCCGGACGCGCGAGATCTGCTCGTTATTTTCAAGGAAATGTTTTGCGAGCCGCTGGCCGAAAGCATCCACTTCTTCGATCTCATCGGTCTGTCCGGCAAGGACATAGACCGTATTTTTCATCGTGTCGGTCGGCAGACACAGCCTGTTATCACCCTCAGTGTGGATGGCGTCAAAATCACCTTCGAGAGCTATATTGACGGTTAAGTTTTGCAACTCGTGGACATCGCTCGAGCGTCCGACTTTGATCAGGCGGACGCGGGACTTGCCATAATTGTCGTGGATTATTCGAGCCGTCATATTTTAGCTTCCGCGGTAAGTTGAATAACCGAACGGGCTCAAGAGCAGCGGCACATGATAATGCTGCATCGGATCTTTCACGACAAAACTTACGGTAATTTGCGGGAAAAAACACTCGATACTGCTTAAGAGAAAATATGCACCTGTTTCAAATATCAGCCGATAGTGTCCGGGCAGGAATACCTCAGTTGGGGAAATAAGGTCATTTATCCGTCCGTCAACGTCAGTTATGCCATCGGCGATATCTTTCCACCCAGACGTATGTGTTTTACGCTCAAGCACGACAGGAATGCCTGCACCCGGTTTGCCTGTTGATGTGTCGAGAATGTGTGTTGTTATTGCGCTCATTTTTCCAAAAGTTTATTGAGACGTATCTCAGTTATTTTATGCTGTTCTTCCGCTGCGATCCGGAGTTCTGTCTCGACCGAATTTCCAAACCGTGCGCGGCAAATAGCAAGCATTTCATCCGCTAATTTTCCACTTGCACAGATAATAAATATAAACCCGAATTTGTCTTGATACAAGCGGTTAGCGTCAGCAAGTTGCTCGCGGACATCATTTTCTGCATTGTCCATCCCGGCTTGCTCTCCGGACGACCATTCGGCTGCACGCTTATTTTGGGTCGCAGCAGGTTTACTCGATCCGATCTTCGGGTGTGCGGCAAAGGCTTCCAGCCAGTCTGCTACCGTTAGTGCAAACCATATATTACCCGCAGCTTTAAACAAATTTTCGAGCAATGCGAACGGCCGCTCCGCCGTCATACGCCTTGCCCACTCGGTCGAACCGCAGCAATCGCGAAATGTAGATTCGGCTTCCGCCGCAGGCAGCTCGTTTAACCAAGCGAGGTTTTTGTAAATCTGAAATTGCGGCACATCTATAAAAAACTTACGCGATCCGGCCAAAAAGCCGCAAACGACTCACCCCGCCGTCAGGAAAAATATTAAAACGGACATGCGTTATCGTGCCAAGGTCAGCAAGCTCAGCGGCAAAAGTATGTTTAGTATGAGCCTGTAATTTTGACATCGACAGCAGTTCACGCCACTCTGTTCCGTCGCCGCCCTCAAGAATGCAGCTTTCCGGGTAATTACCCTTGAAATGCGACGTGTCGATCTCAGCACGAGTGATAATTCCCTTACTGCCAAGTTTAACTATGCACCAATCGTATCCGGGGCCTCGCCGACGCTGCGATTCCCAACCGTCGCTCATATCCTGTGCCAATCCCGGCATTATCAAATTTTGCCGGTGCCCGAAAAACATATCGCTCGCCAGCGGTACATCGCCGCCATTTTCCGCTGCTGCAAGGTCGATCTCGCTGTTACGTTTTTTAAGAGCATCCCAATCAGGCAGCACATTTCCATGAACACGAAGACGAGCAACGCCGCCATCTGGATAGATCTTGAATCGCAGATGTGTAGCACGACTAGCGTGTTCGATAGAAAATTTATTTTGCGAATCACCCTTTAATTCCGACACTGCCAAGACCTCCGCCCACTCAGTTTCATCACTTAGCAACTGCGAAACTTCCGGCTGGCCGTCAACGTCGCACGCCTCGATCGAGCAATGCGAAGGATAATTCCCTTTAAAAAAAGCCGTATCAACTACAACTCCTTTTATCTCTCCCGGCATGCCCAAACGGACAATGCACCAATCAAATTTTTCATCCAGACGCGGAGAACGGCGGCGGCGTGTTTCCCAACCGTCCATCCATTTGCCGAGATCTGTATAAACGCCCTCTTTCCAAACGGGAACTGCAGCCTTGAGCAGATTCTCTTTCTGCGCAAAAAAATCGTCGTTGGCAAAAAGCACGGCACCGCCAAGCTTTTCGGATGCGAGATCAATTAGGTCTGTCCATTCCATATTTTTATATCAGCAGTTTACCAAATGTAGAATCGGAAAATGTACCATTTCCAAAGACTTTTTGCCCACCGACATACGTCTCCTTGATCTTGCCAAAAAGTTCCATACCCGAATACGGCGTTAGTTTGTGACGATGTTGGATGAGTTCCGGCACGACGGTAAACTTTTCGTCCGGGCTCCAGATGATAATATCCGCATCAAAACCCGTAGCAAGTTTGCCCTTACGGTTATCCAACCCAGCTAACTTCGCCGGAACCGCAGACATCAATCGCGTCAGATCAGCGATTCCGAAACTTCGTGAGCGCAGATTCGTCCACATAACCGGGAGGCCGAACTGCAACGCCGAGATGCCGCCCCATGCGTCCATAAAATCGCCTGTTTCCTCTAATTTCAAGGCCGGTGTGCAGGGCGAATGATCGGACACAACCATATCAATTGTTCCGTCCGCGATCGCCGCCCAGAGTTTCTCACGGTTTTCCGTTTCACGTACCGGAGGACAACATTTGAAATGCGTCGCTCCATCCGGAATGTCCTCGGCGGCAAATGTCAGATAATGCGGGCACGTCTCGGCTGTTATCGGCACGCCTTCTGCCTTTGCCGCACGCAACATCGGTAAAGCCTCGGACGAAGAAAGATGTACTATATGCACACGACATCCGGTCTCTCGCGCCAGTTTTATCATCAAGCGAATAGCTTCATTTTCAGCCTCACGCGGACGCGAGCGTAAAAATGTGTCATAGTCTCGAGGGTCACAGTTAACAAGCGTCGCCGCCGCTTCATCTATTGGCCCCGAAACCTCAGCATGAACAAGCAACACAGTATCGAGCCCAGCGAGTTCCGGCATCGCCATGAGCAGATTGGGCTCGGTAACATGTGGAAATTCGTCAACACCGGAATGGATCAAAAAGCACTTGAAACCGCGAACGCCGCGCTCGACGAGCTTTGCCAATTCGCCGGTGTTTCCCGGCACGACACCGCCCCAAAAAGCCACATCAACCGTACATTTCCCTTGTGCAACGGCAAGCTTCTCTTCCAAACCCGCAAGCGTCGTAGTCGGCGGAATGCTGTTGAGCGGCATATCGACGATCGTCGTCACGCCTCCGGCGGCAGCGGCTCGAGTCGCGGTTGCGTAGCCTTCCCATTCCGTGCGGCCAGGTTCATTTACATGGACGTGTGCGTCCACATTGCCCGGCATCACGACCGCATCTCCTGCATCGGTGAGTGCCACATCACCAAAAATATCATCCCATTCGCCAACACGCTCGATATTGCAGCCGGTGATATGCACCGACGCTGGCCGAATATTGCCATCCAAAACGACCCGCTTGCTGCGAATAATAAGATCTGTCATCTCGAATAATAATAGCGCCAAATGAAATAAATGTACGGTTTAGATGACAAGCCGATGGCACCAAACGCCTAATGTATTGCAAACGATGAGACTTTCCAAAGCTGGCGGTATCCTTTTACACCGACCATCTTTGGCACACGAACGCAGTAAGTATCAGATTTAGTTGACTTGAGAGCAGATTTGACGTAAAACAAAAGCTGATTTCATCTAGAAAATTTACAATTGATTGGTCTGGTAGCTGGCTGACTTATGGCATCTAATCTGGTTTCGATCACACGGCGCGGGTTTGGGCAGACGATGCGTAAGGATAACTGGTGGGTCGCACCGGTTCTAACCTTTATCGGCCTCGGAGCGTTTGTCGTTTATTCGACCTGGGCTGCTTTCCAAGGGAATCACTATACCGTTCCCGGCACAGGTTATCTTTCACCGTTCTATTCCCCTGAATTATTCGGAAATTCACCGCACGCAATGTTTGGCCCGCCGCCGTCCTGGCTGCCGACGTGGCTGCCGTTTTCGCCCGCTCTATTGATCCTATGGGCTCCAGGTGGCTTTCGGTTTACCTGTTATTACTATCGCGGTGCCTACTACCAATCGATGTGGGCCGACCCTGTTGCCTGTGCTGTCGGCGAGCCGCGCAAAGGCTATCGCGGTGAGAACTGGTTCCCGCTGATAATACAAAACATCCATCGCTATTTTCTGTATATTGCGTTAGTCTTTCTGCTGTTTCTGGCACACGACGCATGGAAAGCAATGTGGTTCGCCGGAGCTGACGGCAAAGAGCATTTCGGAGTCGGCGTCGGCACGATAGTCCTGACCGCAAACGTCTTCTGCCTCGGGTTTTACACCTTGAGCTGCCACAGCCTGCGGCATCTCGTCGGCGGTGTTTACGACGTGTTGTCCAATAAACCGATCCGCAAAAAGGCTTACGGATGCGTTAGCAAATTGAATACTCGGCACATGCTGTTTGCGTGGATCTCGCTTTTCGTCGTCGGATTTTCAGACATTTATGTCCGGCTTTGCTCAATGGGCATCTGGACAGACTTTAGATTTTTTTGACAAGTTGTGCAACGATGTGCTATTCTTGAAACGGAATTTTTGGGTTTTAAGATTGAAATAATTCACCTTGTGAAGCTGAAAAAATGTTGGGACAGTTGGGACACTGGGACAGTTCCCAAAATCGTTTGTTTTCAATGGTTTGCGTGTCCCGCAGGTGTCCCAAGGTGTCCCAAACGTCAGACAAATGAACGCTTTTGTCGTATATTGTCATACAAATTCGCGAGATGCGGGACAAAATTGAGTTTTTTTTGAAGTATATAGATGACAGATTATCCAACATTTGAACACGACGTTATTGTCATCGGTGCCGGTGGTGCCGGGTTGCGTGCCGCTATTGAGGCTTCGGGTGCAGGCGTTTCCGTCGGTCTGATCTGCAAGTCTTTGCTTGGCAAAGCCCACACCGTCATGGCTGAGGGCGGTATGGCGGCGGCGATGGGTCACAATGACGATCGTGACAACTGGAAGGTTCATTTCACCGACACGATGCGCGGCGGCCAGTATGTCAACAACTGGCGAATGGCCGAGATCCATGCAAAAGAAGCCCCGGATCGCGTCCGCGAGCTTGAGGGTTGGGGAGCGGTGTTCGACCGGACACCGGATGGCCGCATCAATCAACGCAATTTCGGCGGCCACCGCTATCCGCGTCTCGCACACGTCGGCGACCGCACCGGATTGGAACTCATTCGCACCCTCCAGGACCACGGCATCCATCAGGGCATCGAGGTTTATATGGAGGTCACGGTCGTGTCTCTATTAAAGGACGGTGACCGTGTCGTCGGATGTCTCGCCTACGAACGTGAACACGGACGTTTTCGAGTTTTCAAATGCAAGGCACTGATCCTCGCGACTGGCGGCGTCGGACGGGCATTTAAGATCACATCCAATAGCTGGGAAGGCACGGGCGATGGCCACGCTCTCGCCTACGATGCCGGAGCCGAGCTGATCGATATGGAGTTCGTTCAGTTTCACCCGACCGGTATGGTGTGGCCGCCGAGCGTTCGCGGCATTTTGGTGACCGAGGGAGTTCGGGGCGAAGGCGGCATTTTGCGTAACAGCGAAGGTAAACGCTTTATGTTCGACGACATCCCGGACAATTACAAAGACCAGACATCTGACACCGAAGAAGAAGGCTGGCGTTATGTAACGGGCGATAAAAATGCCCGCCGTCCGCCGGAATTGCTGACCCGCGACCACGTCGCACGTTGCATCATGCGTGAGGTCAAAGCCGGACGCGGAAGCCCACATGGAGGCGTCTATCTCGACATCGCCTGGATCAAAGAAAAGATGCAAAATGCACCGGAGCATATCAAGAAAAAGCTTCCGTCGATGTATCACCAGTTCAAGCAGCTTGCGAATCTGGACATCACAGCTGAACCGATGGAGGTCGGACCGACGACACACTATATTATGGGTGGAATTCGGGTCGATGCGGACACGCAGGCCTCGACTGTGCCAGGACTTTTTGCTGCTGGGGAATGTGCCGCAGGCATCAACGGAGCAAACCGCCTTGGCGGCAACTCTTTGTCCGATCTTATCGTATTCGGTAAACGTGCCGGTGAATACGCCGCCAAATTTGCAATAGAAAATGGAGCGGGAACCATCGACAACGCCGAGGTCGAAGCCAAGGCAAAAGCCGCTCTCGACCCATTCGAACGTGATGGCGGCGAAAATCCTTACACCATCCAGAGCGATCTGCAGGATATGATGCAGGACCTCGTCGGCATCGTCCGTCTCGAAGACGAAATGAAACGTGCCCTCGACGGCCTCGAAACTTTGAAAAAACGTGCTGAGAATACTTACGTCCCAGGCAATATCGATTTCAATCCCGGCTGGCACACAGCTCTCGATCTGCACAACTTACTGACGGTTTCCGAAGCCATCGCCCGTGCTGCCATCGAACGCAAAGAAAGCCGCGGCGGCCATTTCCGCGAGGATTACGAAAACAAAGATCCAGAGTTTGCAAAGTTCAATTTCTCGCTCAAAAAAGCGGAAGACGGCACAATGCAGATCGCTAAAATTCCGATCCCCGAAATGCCGGCGGAATTGAAACAGATCATCGAGGAGATGGGATGAGAAAAAGAAGATAGTAACCACGAAATAACACGAAAAGACACTAAAATAGATCTCTTTAGGTTACTCATGTATAGCATATTTTAGTGGTACTCTTTATGGTCGATTTGCTGTTCAAGGATGAGATTTATGCGATCAACGGATTAATTATTTAAAGATCACGAAATTGAGGTTAGGACTCTTGGTAAATTTTGGGAGCTCGCCTCACTTAGACTGGAAGCGAATCGTTTTATGAGGTAGTAAATAACGTCAAAACATACATCTTATTTTTTGTGTTTTTTCGTGTATTTTAGTGGTTAAAAAATCTTGTTTTATGGCAAAGGCAACATTCAGTATAAGACGCGGTGGACGCGATACGGCGGAGATGGTCGATTACCAGACCGACGTGACCGAGGGCATGGTCGTGCTCGACGCCGTACATCAGATACAGGCCGAATCTGCGGGCGACCTCGCTTGCCGTTGGAACTGCAAGGCTGGTAAATGCGGCTCTTGTTCGGCCGAGATCAATGGTATGCCAAAACTGATGTGCATGACGCGCCTAGATACCCTACCGCTCGACCAGCCCGTCACGATCGAGCCGATGCGTGCCTTTCCGCCTGTCAAAGACCTCATTACGGACGTCACCTGGAACTACGAGGTCAAAAAACGCATCAAGAAGTTCAAGCCGCGTAAACCAGATGCCGAGGACGGCACCTGGCGGATGCAGCAAGAGGACGTCGATCGCGTGCAGGAATTTCGCAAGTGCATCGAATGTTTTCTGTGTCAGGATGTCTGCCACGTCCTCCGTGACCACAGCAAGCACGAGGAATTTATCGGTCCGCGTTTTCTGGTATATTCAGCGGCACTTGAGATGCACCCGCTCGATATAGAAGATCGTACCGGTGACCTTAAAGATCTACACGGCATCGGCTATTGCAACATCACAAAATGCTGCACTAAGGTCTGCCCGGAGGGCATAACGATCACCGATAATGCTATTATTCCGCTCAAGGAACGCGTGGTTGACGAGCATTACGATCCGTTAAAGAAATTGATCAAGCTGTTTAGAAAAAAATGAATACACCCGAGGCAAACTGGGACGAAAAACGCCAGCGTGGTTTTGTTCGTTATTTGATCTGGAACGGAGTTTTGCTCAACGGTGGGCCGTTTGCGGTCGTGATGCAGGGCGTGGGCTATTTCATATTGCGCGACGAGGGTCAGTCGTTTACAGAATATTTCATGGCATCGCGGACGTGGATCACATTCTTTCTCCACGCTACACTTTTTGGTGGCATAATGGGATTTATCAAATGGCGTCGTAATGAACGGGCTTTTACCCCGTCAGTTAGTGAAGATCAAAAGTGAAAACGAGTATGTTCGAATTAAAACCATTATCCTCTGAGGCGATACCGGCCGCACTCGAAAAAGCCAACCGCTATCGTCTGCTCAACGAACCCGGTGCCGCCGAGAGCATCTATTTAGACGTGCTGGCCATCGACCCCGACAATCAAGAGGCTCTGATAAACATTGTCCTCGCAATGAGTGACCGTTTTGGCAAAGATTATGCCATCGGCGACGCCCGTGCGACGGAGTACCTGATGCGTATCCACGGCGACTACGAGCGGACCTATTACTCAGGCATTATGTATGAACGCCGCGGCAAGGCAACGCTCGCTAAAACGGGTGTCGGAGCATATGAGCTTTTCCGGCAGGCAATGGAATGCTTTGACACCGCCGCGTCGATGCGTCCCGCCGGTAATGACGATGCGATTTTGCGTTGGAACGGCTGCGCCCGCGTCATCGCCGCAAACAATCTCGAACCACGCGAAATGGGGCACGATTTTCTTGAATAGTTTATTTGCAGTCCACTCAAACCTATGCGATATTTTATTCGCTACGAATTTACACTATTAAACGCATAGCATTTTTCATAAGTAGATAAGGAGAAAAAATCATGGCTGGAAAATTCGAATTAAAAGTTGCTAAAAACGGCAAATATCACTTTAATCTGTTGGCTAGTAACGGACAGGTCATTCTTTCGAGTGAAATGTACGAATCTAAATCTGCTGCTGAAAACGGCATCGCTTCGGTTTCGAAGAATGCTGGTGACGCGGGTCGATATGATCGACGCACATCGACCAAGGGCGATCCTTATTTCGTCTTGAAAGCGGGAAATGGCCAGGAGATCGGTCGTAGCGAAATGTACAAGTCAAATGCATCTATGGAAAACGGCATCGCATCCGTCACAAAGAACGGCCCCGATGCAAAGACCGTAGAAGTTTAATTTAGGAATCAAAAAACCACGAAAATACTCGAGGAACCACGAAAGCTTTTCTTATTTTCGTGAATTTTTCGTGTAATTTCGTGGTTTCGTCTTTAATATGACCAGAACCCGTCTCGGCATCGAACGCCTACTAAATGAAAAGATCGACCTCATTCGCGGCCAGCTCGTGGGTCTCGTCTGTAATCAGGCATCAGTGCTGCCGGACACGTTCGCTCACGCGGCTGATGTATTCAGATCACACGAAGAATTTGAGCTGACGACTTTATTCGGCCCACAGCACGGCATTCGTGGTGACGTTCAATACAACATGATCGAGACGCCGCACGTCCAAGACCCGCGAACCGGTATCATGGTTTATTCGCTCTACAGCGAGGTCCGCGAACCGACCGAAGAAATGCTCGCCGACACGGATGTCATCGTCGTTGACCTACAGGACGTTGGATGTCGCATCTATACATTTGTCTATACGATGGCCAATTGCATGATCGCTGCAAAAAAGTTTGGCAAAAAGGTCATCGTCTGCGACCGTCCAAACCCGATCGGCGGCAATGCGGTCGAGGGCAACATCACCGAGCACGAGTTCAAATCATTCGTCGGCCAATTTGAGCTGCCGACGCGGCATGGCATGACCATTGGCGAGCTTGCCCAGATGTTTAACGGGCATTTCGGCATTGGCTGCGACCTTGAGGTCGTCGAAATGGAAAATTGGAGCCGCGAGTTGTGGGGCGACGAGACGGGCTTGCCTTGGATACTCCCCTCACCTAACATTCCGACCGTCGATACGTGCGTTGTCTTTCCCGCGACGGTCCATTTCGAAGGCACCGAGTTGAGCGAGGGCCGCGGCACGACGCTTCCCTTTCATCTGAACGGAGCCCCGTTTATCGACCCTCACGCATGGGCCGCGGAACTGGATAAATTCGACTTTGCCGGCGTCAAATTTCGTGCCGGTTACTTTCGTCCAACCTTTTGTGAGTTTGCCGGTGAGACCTGCGGCGGTGTCCAGATCCACGTCACCGACCGCGAGGCGTTCACGCCCGTCACCGTCGGCGTCGCGATGGTCAAGACCATCTACGATATGTACCGCGATAAATTCGAGTGGCGGCAAAATGCTTACGAATATGTCTTCGACAAAAACCCGATGGATGTCGTCTGCGGCACGGATAAGATCCGCAAACAGATCGAGAGCGGAGCATCGATCGAGGAGATAATCTCTGGTTGGAGCACCGGCATTGCAGAATTTAAGGCTGCGAGAGGGCCTTATCTGCTGTATTGACGCTGGGCGGATCGTCAAAGCTGATAATATTTGCTGCCATGCCGCCGAAAACGAAATGGTGAAACGGCAGAACCGAATACCAATAGAGCCTACCCAATAATCCTACGGGACGAAATGTCGCGGTTTGTTTCAAAACGCTTTTACCGTCTTCGTCGCATATGCTAAATTCAAGCCACGCTTCACCGGGAAGCTTCATTTCCGCGTAAAGCAGCAATCGCCGTTCGGCTCTGTCGGCGACGAGCACCCGCCAAAAATCGAGTGTGTCGCCCGAGTTTATCGAGTTTGGGTTCGTGCGTCCGCGTCTTAGTCCGACGCCTCCGGCCATTTTGTCCATCAGCCCCCGGATCGCCCACAGCCAGTTGGCGTAATACCAGCCGCGTCGACCGCCGATCGACCAAATGTTGTCCACAACCTTTTCGACATAGCCTTTGATCGGCAATTCCTTTTTGTCGAAATAACAGCCGTTGACCGGTACGTCGATATGCTCAAACAGCGAATTGTCCTTATAGCTCGACGCGAGCGAATCCTTCCAGCTCGAAACGACGCTATTTTGCCCGATCTTTTGAAAAGCGAGCTCGACCGCTTCGCGATAGGTGATCGGCTTTATGCCCAACAGCGTGATCAACCGATCGTCAGCGGCAACGACTTCGACCTTCATACTATTGACGAGATTTACCGCCAGCTTGAACGATGTGCTCGTGACGAAATAGAGCCAGTACGACGAGATGCGCGGGCTCATGACCGGCACCGTTAGAATATAACGCCGGAGTTCGCGGACCTCGGCGAATTCGAGCAGCATCTGCTTGTACGTCATCACCTCGGGGCCGCCAATGTCATAGGAACCACCAAAGCTATCTTCGCGGCCCAACACGCCCGTAAGGCACTCAACCACATTGCGTATTGCGATTGGCTGCGTGCGTGTGTTGAGCCATTTCGGTGCGATCATCACCGGAAGCTTTTCGACGAGATCGCGAATTATCTCGAACGACGAGCTGCCCGAGCCGACAATAATGCCGGCCTTAACAGAAGTGACAGGAACCCGACTCGTGCGAAGGATCTCATCGACTTTTTTTCGCGAGGCCAGATGTTTCGAAAGCTTGTCTTCGTTTGTGATGCCCCCGAGGTAGATGATCTGACAGGCATTTGTAGCATCGATCAGTTTTACGAAATTTTCGGCGGACGCCCGTTCGAGCTTTTCGAAACTTGCCGACGTGTCGGCCATCGAATGTATCAGGTAATATGCGGCATCGATATCTTTGATACGGTCGGTTGAGATTTCGTCATTCAGAAAATCGATCTCGAGTACCGTTATTTGCGGATGGTCGTACAAGTCCCCCTTAGGAAAGCGGTCAGCATCACGGACACAGCAAACGACATCGTGCCCC
>JBKJRA010000087.1:0-2733 GCA_046594975.1 Pyrinomonadaceae bacterium
TCTGGCACGACATCATTCTTATTAACAAATCGAAAAAGATCGTCGGCGGCAGTTTGCGTGAGGTTAAAGAAAGCTACGGCCGCAATTTGATCGCGTTGCGTGCGGAAGGTGGTGAAGCCGTCCTCGCGGATCGTTCGCTAGTCACAAAAGTTGCCGAACATGCCGACGAAAAAGAGATCGAGCTTGCCGACGGTGCCGACGCTCAAGTTTTACTTAAAAAACTTATGGAATCAGGTGCGACGATCACAAAATTCGAACAGGTCGAGCCGAGCCTCAACGACATTTTCATCGATCAGGTCGGAGGTGAGCAATGAAAAAATTTCTTGCAGTAGTTAAACACGAATACAAAAAGATTGTTTATAAATGGACGTTTTTGATCGGGACGCTGTTGTTTCCGATCATTGGGGCGTGTTTTGCGATTGTTCCGGCGGTTATTTTTTCGATCAAAGGCGAGCCAACTAAGATCGTAATTGTCGATAAGCAAAACAAGATCGCACCGCGTCTAAAAGAAAATCTTTCAGCCGACAAGATCGCTGAAAAAGGCAAACAAGCGGCGAAAGAAGCGGCTCGTGATCTGACAAATTCGCAAAACGACAAGATACGGCAGGGAGCGAAACAGGCGGCCGAGGGCTTTATTTTTGTTGAATATCCTACAGCGGGAAAACCGCGCGAATTGATACGCAGCGAGCTTACTGAAAAGGCTGCCGCCAAAGAGATCGATGCGTTTTTACTTGTGCCTGACAATTTCGAATTAGTGGGGGCGAAGTTCGAATTTCTCTCGCGAAAGGCAGGTGATTTCGTCGCCGGTGACCTTGTCAAAGAGGCTCTAAATGATGCCGTGCGTTCGCAGCGGCTATCCGATGCCAACATTAACGAGGCGACGGTCAAACAGCTCAGTGCCAAGGTCGAGCTTGACTCAAAAGCCATCGACGATCAGGGCCGCGAAAAGAACAGCGATATGCTGCTCGCGGCGTCGTTTGTGATCGGGCTGATGATCTACATCACGCTCGCGATCTATGGCCAGGTCATAATGGGAGCGGTTGTGGAGGAAAAGGAAACGCGTATTGCGGAGATACTTTTCTCATCGGCTAGACCGTTTGAATTGATGCTTGGAAAACTCGTCGGTGTGGGGCTTGCGGGGCTGACGCAGCTCGGTATTTGGGTACTGTCGCTGACGGCTCTTGTGGCATTTCTCGCGGTTCAGTCCGACCTCTCACCTATGATGGCTGGGTTGCCGCACATTACGCCTCTGATGGTCGTGTATTTTTTGCTTTATTTCCTACTTGGATATTTCATCTACGCATCGATATTTGCGTTGATCGGATCGATGGTCACGACCGTCCAGGAGGGCGGTCAATTCGAGTTTCCGCCTATAAAGCTGATGCTCAACGCATTTTATCTGTGCTTTGCCGTGATTCGCGATCCCAATTCGAGCCTGTCGTTTTGGGCTTCGATGGCACCGTTTTTCGCACCGATGACAATGCCGGTTCGCATACTGGCTGAGACGCCGCCGTTTTGGCAGATCGCACTTTCAGTCGGCATCAACGCCGCCGCCATTGCCGGATTAGTATGGCTTGCGTCCCGCGTTTATCGCGTCGGGATGCTGATGTACGGCAAGCGTGCGACGATTCCAGAGGTTTGGAAATGGATCAGACAGGTATGAGCAATTGAGTAACTTATTTGTCGAACGATCGGTTGTCCCTCGTCGTATATGTATTGTAGTTTGACGGGAGTTGTAGTAAAAGTTATGTGTTCAGCAATAATTTAGAGGGTAAGTAAGGAGAAAATTATGTTTCATATAATCGGGCAGGTCATTGTGGGTTTGATAATCGGCGTCATCGCTAGATTTCTGCTGCCGGGCAAAGAGGCTATCGCGAGCGGTTTAATGGGGTGGGCAGTGACGGCGGGCGTCGGTATCGGCGGCTCGCTGATCGGTACATTTCTGGGCCGCGTGATATGGAAAGATCAGGGCTACAAAGCCGGCTGGATACTCTCGATCCTCTGTGCAATCGGCCTGCTCTTGCTGCTCAGATTTATTTTCTAATTTTTGTTAATTATCTGATGAAGCTGCCTGAAAAAGCAGCCTTTTTTTGTATTATTTATAAATAGTATTCACGGCGTTCACGGCGTTCACGGTGTTCAAGCGTGAACATGAACACCTCAAGTCTGTTAGTTCATTACTTTCTCGATGCGGCGGTCGGGGACGAGCCATATGATAGCGACTATTGCGTAGAGCGCGTGCGAGATGTGGTAGCCGACGAAGGCGAGCGGGATCGCGATGATGTAGCAGACGAGCGATATCTTGCCTTTAATATCGCTGCCGACTGCTACGGCAAGCAACTCATTTTCGCCGTGGGTGTGCTTAATTAGCTTGGTCTGGAGTAACGTGTAAGAGATCGCACAGAGCAGCAGATTGACACCGTAGATCGCGGTCGGCACGGGGGCGAAATGATTCTCACCCATCCATCCTGTCGTAAAAGGCACCATCGAAAGCCAGAAAAGCAGCAGCATATTACCCCACAGCACTTTGCCATTGACGGTGCGGGTCGCCTGGAGCATGTGATGGTGGTTGTTCCAATAGATCGCCAGATAAATAAAGCTCAGGACGTATGCGAGAAAGATCGGGATCAGCGGCTCCAGGGACGCAAGATCTTCGCCGTGCGGGATCTTTAGCTCGAGCACCATTATCGTCACAATGAATAAAACCCGACTCGAAGCATTTTCCGATGCCGT
>JBKJRA010000120.1:0-3804 GCA_046594975.1 Pyrinomonadaceae bacterium
CGAATTTTTCCCCGATAAGATACCTTATGTAGATAGTGTGTGGGACGTCGTGCATACATTTATCCGGGTCCCGGCGGGTGCGGTGGTTGCGTATGCGGCTACGAACCAAATGGACGCAAGCATTTACATTCCGGCGGCTCTGCTCGGCGGGACATTTGCGTTTGCCTCGCACGGCACCAAGGCAGCGGCTCGAATCGGTGCTAATCTATCGCCGGAGCCGGTCTCAAACTGGGCACTTTCGTTTTTCGAAGACGGCGTTGCTCTGGTTGGAATACTGCTCGCAGTGTTTGCCCCAATGGCCATCGCCTGTATTTTGGTCCTGTTTGCACTTTTTTTTATCTGGTTTTTCCCAAAGGCATTTCGCGGCCTGCGGCGGATGTTTCGTGCCGTCGGCTCGTTCATGAGGGGCGACGGATTTAAGGACGCGGCCGTCCGATAAACGATTAAGTCAATGACGCTATTATTTCAAATCGTCGCGGCGGCTCTATTAGGATTTTCCGCCTATTTTTTGTGGAAAGGTGATACGGATGGCGTGTTTATCTCAATAGTTTTGGCGGCCGTCAGCTTTCTGCTAAGTCTTCGGTTTCAGATCAAGGCTCGGATGAAACAGCGTAAAGACGAAGATATTTTGCGAAAGAATGAGCATCAAGGGTAAACTATCGACGTGAGCGAGCTAAAACATTTACTCGAAAATAACAGACGTTGGGCATCGCGGATGATCGAAGACGACCCGCGTTTCTTTTCCGCTCTCGCTGAACAGCAGGCTCCCGAATATCTGTGGATCGGTTGTTCGGACAGCCGCGTTTCGGCAAATACTATTGTCGATCTAGCCCCCGGCGAAATATTTGCCCATCGAAACGTAGCAAATCTGGTCAATCATACCGATATGAACTGCCTGTCGGTGATCCAATTTGCCGTCGAGGTTCTTCGAGTAAACCATATTATCGTCTGCGGCCATTACGGCTGCGGAGGTGTTTTCGCGGCCATCGAGGGCAAGCATCACGGCTTGATCGACAACTGGCTACGGCATATTCGGGACACGGCTAACCAACACGAAAAGCAGCTCGCAGCCATCAGTGACACATCTGACCGAAACGATCTGCTGTGCGAACTGAACGTCCGCCAACAGGTCATCAACCTCGGCGAGACGACCATTGTCCAGGAGGCGTGGGAACGCGGACAGGATCTGACCGTCAACGGTTGGATCTACGGACTTAAGGACGGGCTTGTTCGTGACCTAAATATCTCGTTGAAAGGCGAGGCTGATCTATATAATTTAAGACAGAGATCATTCGAAAGTGGCCGCGATGCTGCATCAGTTTAGAAAATATGAACCGCGTTAAATACCTGGCATTGTTTTTGTTGATCACGTCATCATTTGCTGTCTCGATTTCGGCGCAGATGTCACGCAAGCCTTCGCCTACACGCGAGCCCAAAGGGGCGATGGACAAAAAGCCCGATACGTCAAAAAATTCTCTGCCAAAGCTCGAATCGCGAAATGCTTTTAACTCTATTGCCCGCGTCTATCATCAGGGAACGCCGTATGCGATGCCGCATTGCATGTTTGTGATCGATCGCCGAAATAGTAACAAGATCTATTTTGTTAACTCGCAAAAGTTTCGCTTTCACAAAGATTTCCTGCTCGCCACATATCTCATTCCACGCGGGAGCGACACATTTAAGGCGATATATGTTGATGCTGATAGACGTTTTGTCGTCGGCACGGTCGCGTGGCAAGCTCCGGTCGAAAAATTTACGTGGGAGCTATACGAGGGCGACCTGGCAACCGCCGATATAATAAAAATGGTCAACAAGACCATCAACGCCAATTTTTTCCAGAAAGCTTTCTATAAACCAAACTCGATCCGCCAGGAAGACGCGACCGCCGGCATCGGCCTCGACCGTATTTTGCAGGACGAGCTTAACCGCAATCAGGCTTATCTTGCACTCAATACAGGCACAGCCGTCGGTCGTATCCACATCATCGATAAGCTCGATGATACGGTTGAAATTGGCGATAATGAGATTCTCGTGCTAAAAGAACTGCCCCTTGATCTACCGCAGGTGCGCGGCATAATCGTCGCAAAACCTTCGACACCGCTCTCGCATGTCAACATTTTGGCTAAGGGCTGGAACATCCCCAACGTCTATATCAAAGACGCCGATAAGCTCTTTCGCGATTACAACACCTACGTTTTCCGGCTCGAAGCAAACATGGACGATTATCACTTTGATCGTGCATCAGCCGACGACATAAAAACAAAATTTGTCTCGCCCGATCAGCAAGTGCCGCCGTCCGACATGAAGGCGACCAAACTCATGCCGCTCGGCGAAATGCGGAAAAAAGACAGCATTGGTTACGGCTCAAAAGCAGCAAATCTCGGTGAGATGATCCACGCACGTATCCCCGGCGTAACCCTCCCGGACGGGTTTTCGATACCATATTATTGGTATGACAAGTTTATGCGGGACAATGGCTTTGATACGGTTATCAATGACCTGATGGACAACAACGATTTCGTCCACAACCCGAAGATCAGGCGTCAAAAACTCGAGGAATTTCGAAAATCGTTGCAAAACGGCAAGTTTGATGATGCTCTGCGAAAAGACATCATCGATCGCTGGAAAACGCAGCTCGGCGGCAAACCCGTCTTTGTCCGCAGCTCGTCTAATGCCGAAGATCTGCCAAAGTTTAGCGGTGCCGGACTTTATTCGAGCGTCCCAAATGTCCGCGAAGAGGAAAAGGTCATTGAAGCCGTTAAAACCGTGTGGGCGTCACTCTGGAATTTTCAGGGCTACGAATCCCGCGTCCGCAATTATGTCAGCCAATCGGACGTTTATATGTCGGCACTTATTCAAACCGGCATCGATATGGATCGCGGCGGCGTGATGATCACCAAAGACCCGTTTGACGACCGCAACAAAAACTCGGTTTACATCAGCGCCACGTGCGGCCACAATACCAAGGTAACCACCAATGATGGCATACCTGAACAGGTGTTATTCAATCCCAAATCAAATTCGGTCGTCGTCATGACACTTTCGCAGCAAAAAGGAGCACTACGCTTTGACCCGAACGGCGACCTGAAAGAGACCACTGACATCTGTGCTGCTGCAAAAAAACGCGTGTTGACCGACATTCAGGCACGCAGTCTGGCAAAAGCTGCAATAAATATTCGCACCGCATTTGGCGGAAAAAAAGAACAGGACATCGAATGGGGTATACTGAATGGAAGAATTTACATTGTTCAGTCTCGCCCCTATATTGATAAGAAATAAATGAAAACGAAATTATTCATTGTCACACTGCTCGCGACCTTTTTGATCGGCTGTAGCAATGCCGCAAAACCAGTCGCTCAAAACACAACCACAGCCGCCGCACCACCGGAAAAGGCACAAACCGCGATCGCCCATACGACTGAGAATCAAGCTCCGCCGACCGTAGCTAATGGTGCCCCTACATCAAAATGGAAACAAAGCGGCGATCCTATTGACACCAAGGAATTTGACACTGCAATAGCATCAGCCGAGGTAGCTCTCAAGAAAAAATCTGATGACGGTGCTCTCAAAAAGACTCTCAGCGCAGCCTACTATAAACGGGCAACAGCCCTGACCGAAGCACGTCAATACGCCTCAGCACTTGGCGATTACCGTCGGGCGCTCAAAAATGATGCTGGAAATACCGATGCCAAAGAATGGATCGACAAGATAATAATGATCTACCAGAGTATGGGCCGCGAATCGCCGCCTGAGGGCGAGGAACCGCCGCCGCTTCAATTAAACAAAACAAACTAAATATATGAA
>JBKJRA010000206.1:0-21089 GCA_046594975.1 Pyrinomonadaceae bacterium
ACGCGGTATGACCAAAATGTGCGGGCGGTATGACCTGGGATGCGTCCCGCTATGACCTGTCGGCCATCGTATATGACCGCATTTTGGCTGTGTGTCGCGAAAACGGCAAAAAGGTCGGATTCGTTGACATGGCTGCGACATGAGGGAGTTTCTGCTTGACGATAGATCCGGATGACGCCACGGTGGTGTCTTAATTCGAGTCATACGGGTGTTTTCATTCGTGCATTCGTGGCTAAAAAAGATCAGATCAGCCACGAATGCACGAATAGATCGTTAATGCTTACAGCAACTTATTCTTTCTGAGTCAATATAGGACACTACCGACGCCACTTTTTTGCTTGACTATTGGTGCAATATTGTGTTATCCATGATACATGGCGTTAGAGAGAGAATTTGAGAGATATCGAGGCGGCGCGACCGAGGCGGCGCAGAAACGCATTCATGTGACGATAAATGCGCAAAAGCTGATCCTGCTCAATCGCAATATATATCATCTATTGGGAAAGCCGGATGCGGTACATCTAAATTTTAGCCGGACCAGCGATATCATCGCGGTCGAACCCGCCAGCCCGCGTCTGTCCGACACGTTTCCGGTCGTTGCTAACAACTTTAACTGGCGCATCAACGCCGCACCGTTTTGCCGCCATTTCGGCATCGACATCGACACTACACTTAAATTTATCCAGCCTGACATCGTGGGCAATACTCTCTACCTAAAGCTCGCCGAAACCGTATCGGTCGGCGGCCGGAAGAGGAAGAGAAGAATGACTGGGGACGAGGGACGAGGGCGTGAGGGATGAGTGCCGGATGGCAAATAGCGGAACAGCGGCACAGGCGGGTCGCAAGAGATGTGCATCGAGCCTACGCCAGCATAAATAAGCGGGGCGAGATAGCGATGAATGCCGAAGCCTTTCGCCGCATTAATAGCCCCGCGAGCGTGACATTGCTCTACGACGCCGACAGTCGCTGCATCGGAATAAAATGCCCGGTAGCACAGGACCGGAATTTCTTTCCGGTGCGACGCTACGGCCGCGATCGTAAAATGAGGATAGTGCGGGCCGCGAGAATGTTCAAGCAGTTTGGAATAACGGTAGAGAGAACGCTTGTTTACAAAACGCCCGAAACCCGATATCTGAATGAGCAGCCCATGCTCGTGCTGAGACTCGACGAAGGCTGAATATGGTCAGGGAACGTCTTGTCTCGAAACCCCGTCGATCTCTAAAACGAGATCGGCTCCATATGCTTTTGCGGGTGTTTGATAACCGGGCGTGAAATTGCCTGCGAGTATCTTTTCGGCGATATTCAGCGCGGCGATCGCAGTGATCGTATAGCCTTCGGGCCCCTGCATACGCGATTCGACACGGTTGCCGTCACCATCCGAAGCCTCACCCCAGAGCAGTGTTTTGCCTTTTGCACGTTCTGCATCCGAAGGCCCGCCCGCAGGTATTTTGCCTTGCAGATAGGATTGAAAAGGGCCCATTGCTAGGAGCCAGCCCAGATAACGCGAGGCTTTCATCATCTTGAGACTTGACGGCGGAACGACTGTAAAAACCTCGATATTTGGTATGCGGGTCGAGTAAAATGCCGTCGAAACGTCACCCCAAGGGATAGTCACGCCGGTCCTGGTGACCTCTCCAAAATCAATCTCCTGAGTTTTCCAAGCGGCTTTTACAGCCGTGATCTTACCGTCTTTACGGATCGCACCGCCTTTGCCTATGTTCATCGTCATGGTGGCTGCCGTGCCGTGCGAAAGCCGCCCGACGCCGTAAAAGGCAAGGGACAAATGGGTCGCAGACGGCAGACGCTCTTTCAGATGCCGTGCGAGACAGTCGCTTGGAACTACGTCAAAACCTACGCCCGGCATTATCATCACGCCTGCCTCGGCTGCTTTTTTGCCAAACGCGGCACATGTCTCAAATACACTGATCTCACCGGTGATGTCTGTATAATGTTTCCGATTCCGAATACAAGCCTCGACCATCGGCTGAGATGTGATCGAAAACGGTCCCGCACAGTGCAATACCATCTCGACCTCTTGCAGGGCCGCATCGACTTTTGCGGTGTCATCCAGCGGAAAAGCGCGGTACTCAAAACCATATTTAGCGGCGAGTTCGGCGATCTTTGCCTCATTACGACCAGCAAGTATCGGCTTCAAACCGCGTTCGGCAGCCATCCGAGTGATCAACTCACCTGTATAGCCATTTGCACCGTAAATAAGAAATGTCTTTTCCATATATGTTTGTTTTACACAGGATGGTCAGGATAAGCAAACAAATATCCTGCACACCCTGTGTATCCTGTTTGAAAATCATTCAAAACAGACTCAGGTTTGCTGCCTGAGTTGCGGTCAATTTATCTAAAAACTCAACGCGGGCTATCTCTTTTGCACCGAGGGCCTGCATGTGCGGCGTGATCACCTGCGTATCGAGCCACATCGAGCCTCGCGACCTCAAATGGTCAATTAAGAATAAAAGGGCTAGTTTGGAGGTATTAGGAATGATGTGGAACATACTTTCGCCGCAAAAAACACCGCCTGCATCTACGCCGTAGAGGCCGCCAACGAGGTTGCCATCTAGATCCCAAGTCTCAACACTATGTGCCTTTCCCGCCACATGATACTCAGTAAATACATTGATAAATTCGTCTGTTATCCATGTCCCGGGTTGGTCAGGGCGTTTCATTTTTGAGCAAGCCTTGATCACGCTACTAAAATCTTTATCTATTGTGTGAGTATACCGCCCCGAACGCATTTCTTTTTCGAGGCTTCGCGGGATATGCAGGTCTGAGAATTCGATGATCGCTCTCGGTTCCGGACAATGCCATGGCAAGGGTATTCCCGGTGTGTACCAAGGGAAAATGCCTTTGCGATAAGCGTTTTGGAGATTTTTAATAGTTAGTTCACCGCCTAAATAAACTATTCCATCCGCCGGATAAAGATAATTACCCAAACGGAACCATTCGGCATACTCGAAATCTCGCGGATCGGGAAAGTCGATCAAGGACATAAGACATTTTTACCACAGAGCGACAAAAAAGACGCAGCGATAATGAGAAGCAGAGACGCTGGAGGAAAAATCTCTGCGTCCCGTTGTCCCGCCTTCTCTTTGTCTAAACTCAGACTACTTTCGACTTCCACTTCCCACGTCTGAAAAGCAGACCGCTTGCGATCGCCAGCAGCGAAAACGCTATTGTAATAGCCCAAAACACGCCGTCCGGCCCCATGTTGAAATAATACGCGAGCGTGTATGCTGCAGGTATCTCAAACACCCAAAAGATCAACAAGTTGAGATAGGTTGGCGTCCATGTATCACCGGCACCATTGAAAGCTGTTTCGAGAACCATCCCCAACCCGTAAAATGCAAAGCCGTATGCGATGATGTGCAGGGCAGAGGTTCCGTAACGTAAAACTTCGGGTTCTTTTGTAAAAATGCCGATGATCTGATGCGACAAAAATATAAATATCATCCCGACGCAGAAATAGAACGCGGCATTGAACCAAGCTGCTTTCCAGACCGAGGCCTCAGAACGCTCCGGCTTTCCAGCTCCGAGATTTTGCCCGACAAGAGTTGCTGCCGCATTGCTTAGACCAAGTGCCGGCAACAGTGCGAACATAATTATCCGAAGCGTAATGCCATAACCGGCTAATGCCGAGCTTCCAAAAACTGCCACAACCCTAACGAGAGCGCTCCAGCTTGCAGTTGCGATCAGGAACTGAAAAACAGCAGTGGACGATAGCTTGGCGAGTTTCCACAGCAGGCTGGGATCAAAGCGCCAGCTTTCGCGGCTGACGTGAATGCGTCCGCCGCTTCGAAACAGGTTCCATGCTGCAAATAGTACGCCGCAGCCGCGTCCGATGGTTGTTCCGACAGCAGCCCCGGTTACACCCAATTCGGGAAAGAATCCAACACCGAAAATAAAACACGGCGAGAGAATAATATTCAGCCCGTTTGCCAGCAAAAGCACACGCATCGCGACCGCCGCATCACCTGCTCCGCGAAATATTGCATTGAGCAAGAAAATGAATACGATGACAGCGTTGCCTCCGAGCATCACGCGCATAAACATTGTGCCGTGATCGACGACCTGCGGTTCGGCACCTAGAGCGGCGAGGATATGAGGAGCAAAGATTAACCCAAGCGCGCTGATAAATAGCGAAACGATCACGCCGAGATAGATCACATGCGCAGCAGTTTTTGCGGCTTCCAGCTCGTCTTTCTCACCGATTCGCCTCGCAACAGTAGCGGTCGCACCTATTGCAAGACCAAATGCTGCTGCGTAGATCAAAGCCAATATCGATTCGGTCAGCACGACCGTCGCGACAGCATCGGCACCGAGTTTGGCAACAAAGAAAATATCGACGATCGCAAAGAGGCTCTCTCCCGCCATCTCGAGGATCATCGGAACTGCGAGAATAAAGATCGCTCGACCGATAGGGCCTTCGGTAAAATCACGGTTCGATCCGCGCAAGGCTTCGCGCAGTATCGCCAAAGGCGAATTATCGACCGTCTCCGCAGACGGAGTTTCAGAACTAATAGACATAAATTTACCCTAAATTTAAACGGTGAAGACACACGAATTGTGCCGAGAAAGCTCGACGTTTGAGCCCGATGCGGACAAAACACGAACAATAGTTCTGAGGTTGACTTAGCGGATGGTCGGCTTCATAGTTTTTCGAATGTAGCGCATTTGAACAGTAAATGTAAACCCTAGTCAGTCGGCCGTACACGCGGATTTGCTATAATTAATTGTTGGAATAGAGATGAAGATAGCGGTAGCAATGAGCGGCGGTGTCGATAGTTCGGCGGCAGCGGCATTATTAAAGGAGCAGGGCCACGAGTTGGTCGGCTTTACGATGCAGTTGTGGAATCAGCGTCGGGGGATCAGCACGGATGAAAATGGCGACCCTTTGCCGTCACGCTGCTGTTCGCTCGATGACGTCTATGACGCTCGGCGTGTTGCTGAGGGATTAGGATTTCCGTTCTACGTTTTGAATCTTGAGCGTGAGTTTGATGAGGCGGTTGTCGAGCCCTTTGTCCAAAGCTATCTCGATGGTGAAACACCTATCCCGTGTGTTGCGTGTAACTCACGTCTGAAATTTGCATCGCTTGATAAAATGGCGGTGTCCCTGGGTTGTGATAAGGTTGCGACCGGACATTATGCCCGCGTTGAATACGACGAGGCGGCGGATCGCTACCGTCTGTTTCGCGGGCGTAATCACTGGAAAGATCAGAGCTATTTTCTTTGGGAATTGACGCAGGAGCAGCTCGCGCATGCATATTTTCCGCTAGGGGAAATGCAGAAAGAAGAGGTTCGCGACATCGCCCGCGAGGCCGATCTATATACTGCCGAAAAGAAAGAGTCGCAGGAGATCTGCTTTGTGCCGGATGGCAAATATTCAGAATTTATCGACCGTTATCTCAAACACGAGGGTCGATCCGATGAACTGCCAACCGATGGTGATATCGTTAATAAGGCGGGTGAAACGGTTGGCTCACACACAGGCATTCACCGTTATACGGTCGGTCAGCGGCGGGGCCTTAAAATCGCAGCCGAAAAGCCTCTTTATGTATTGCAGATCGAGCGGGCTAAAAATCAGATCATCGTCGGCGAAATTGACGAGCTTGCCGCGACTGAGTTCGTCGCAAAAGGGGTGAATTGGGTGGCGTTTGACACGCCAACCGAATCTGTCCGTGCTAATGTAAAAGTCCGTTACCGGCACGATCCCGCTATTGCGACAATTTATCCGCTGCCTGACGATCGTGCGAGAATTGTGTTCGACGAGCCGCAGCGTGCGATCACGCCGGGGCAGACGACCATTTTTTACGACACCGACACAGGCGAAGAGGTTGTCGGCGGCGGTTGGATAGTAAAAACTTAAGAGGAAATTATTATGGCGAAAGAAAAGAAAAGATTGAGTAAAAATGCAAAAACCGCTTTAAAGGCGATCAACGAATCGAAACTCCTTGCCGCCGCTAAGGCAGCTAACGGGACAACTGCCGGGCAAGAGTTTCGTGCGGTTCAAGTAACACCAAGAACCAACACTTCTGCCAATAAACTACGCCCTGAAAAGAAAAAAGGATAGATGTTGTCTGACCGCGGGCGAGATCGCTTTTACCCTGTTCACGGCGTTCAAGTGTTCACGCTTGAACATGAACAAAAAAACTGTCTGGTAACTAAGTTAGCAGACAGTTTTTTTATTTTCATATAATCAAAAAACCTTACGCCGTAGCAGCATTAACTGTTTCGTCGTCATCCAAATCCTCATCATCGGTGAGATAAGCTGCGGAATCATCAGGCTCTTCGTCCACGATCGCGATCGATGTCGGTTGCGGCTCTTCGTATTGAACTGCAGCGGCAACTGCCTCATCTTCCTGAGTTTCACGGGCTTTTAGCATGTTGCACGCACCTTCGAGGATCGCGCCCTCTTCGACGATCAGACGCGGGCTCTGGATATTGCCCATCACACGGGCCGTGCGGCCGAGGTGCAGTTTTTCGGTGGCATAAATATCGCCATTTATTGTTCCGTTTACCATCGCGGCGGCGACCATTATGTTGGCATCGACTTGGCCATTGGTTCCAACGATAAGAGTTCCGGATTCGGATGTTACAGTTCCGATCAGGTGGCCGTCAACGCGGAGCATCGCGTGAAATTCTGTTTCGCCGGTCAGCGTCGTGCCGTGGCCGACAAAGCCGCTCAGGCGGCCTTCTTTGATGTCGCGTGCCATCGAATCGCTCTCTGATATGGCGCCGCGTGCGGTTGCGGATTGTGTCTCGTTGGCGTAACGGTATGTGTCTGCTGCCGGCTGCTCTGGCGATTCGGTTGCGACTGGTTGGTCGGATCTGCCTCTTCCCATTCTGATCATAATATCTATTAACCTCTCTTAATTAGTCTGCGGGGAAAAGCCTCGGATGCTGTAATTTCAGCCCAGGACCAATGCACGTCACTACCGATTTTTTCCGTCAATTAGATAATAGATGAGTTTTCTAATGCGTGTCTAGTCATTTCGTGAGGTTGTCAAAGCTCGCTGGGCGTGTCAAAATCTTAAGTTTTCCGGTGATAGAGAAAAATAGGCAATGACCGAGACCAAAACCAAGACCAAATTGCTCAAGAAAATGGGCCGCGCCATCGAAGATTTTTCGATGATCTCTGAGGGCGATAAGGTAATGGTGTGTCTCTCAGGCGGCAAAGACAGCTACACTTTGCTCGATCTGCTGCTGGATATCAGGCGCCGTTCGCCGGTAAAATTTGAGATATTGGCGGTAAATCTGGATCAAAAACAGCCTGATTTTCCCGAAGAGATCCTGCCAAATTACCTGACGGAACGGGGCGTCAAATACCGCATCGTCGAGGAAGACACCTATTCCATCGTCACCAAACACATCGCCGAGGGCGACACGTATTGCTCGCTTTGCAGCCGTCTGCGCCGAGGCATTTTGTACAACGTCGCCGTCGAGGAAGGCTGTACAAAGATCGCGCTTGGCCACCATGCGGACGACATCATCGCGACGTTTTTGATGAACTTGTTTTACGTCGGCCAGCTCAAAGCGATGCCGCCGATCCTGCGTAGTGACGACGGCCGCAACACGATCATCCGACCGCTCGCGTATTGCCAAGAGGCTGAGATACAGACGTATTCTGACGAGCAGCAGTTTCCGATAATTCCCTGTAATTTGTGCGGTTCGCAGCCAAATCTCAAACGTGCCCGCGTGAAACGGCTGATCACTGAGCTCGAAAAAGAGACGCCGTTTATCCGTAGCTCGATGATGACGGCGCTGACAAACGTGACCGGTTCGCACCTGCTCGATAACGAGCTCTACGATTTCGAGAATTTCGAGCCGATGGTCAAAAAGATCCCCGCAGGACACGGCAGCGTCGAAAAAGAGCTCGACGACGTTTTCGATCACTCTGAGCCCGCCTTTGCCCCAAATTTAATGGCCGTCGCCGGACTGGAAACGCTGTAGTTGGCAGAGGCAGGATCAAAACACAAAGCGAACGCACCTCTGTCAAAATAATAAGGTCTTATTAACGGCGAACACGTGTATAACTCAGAAAATAAACGCCGAGAGCGTATATAAACGCTGAGGAAAACGCCGGACTGTCCAAAAATAAAATATCCGCTCGTAAATCTCTGTAAACACACCGCTTACAGCTCGATCTGCAAAAATCTCGTCGAAAAAGCTTCATAAAGCATCGAAAAATGACCCCAAAACGGTCAAAAAAGGCATAAGAAGTATCGTTTTTAGGGTTGGTTTTTGACGGACAAAGCGAATTTTAAATCATACGTTTATCATTTCGCCAACATAGCCTTGCCGGACCGCTGACATCACCGTTCATCCCGCCGTTTATCTCTCTTTTACGCAAAAAAAGTACGTCAAAGTGAGCAAAATACGTCAAAGTGAGAAAAGTAGGCTTTTAACGCAAGACGAAAATTGCTAAATTGCTCTTCCCGATACAAAAGGGCAAGGAGCAGTTTTAATTATGAGAGCAGATTGGCAAGAGGTACCCCGCGGCGATGTGATGCCGCAGTATGCAGGGATATATGTGACGATGAACCCCGCAGGCGATATCGTAATGAGCCGCGTGACGTACGAAATGATGGGCGCACCAAAGGCGTTCGTGATCCTATTTGACCGGACAAACAACCGCATCGGCTTAAAGCCAGCTGCCCTTACAACGAAAAACGCCTACCCGGTGCGCGTCAGCAACAAATGCGGAGCCAAACTCGTCCGCGGCCACCGCCTAACCCGCGAACACCGCATCGACCTGCCCCAAACCGTCCGCTTCTACGACGCCGAAATCGACGAAGACGGCCACCTAGTCCTAGACCTCCGCACCGCCAAGGTCTCACCGCGTGCGCGGAAAAAATAGATAGGAAAATGAGACAGCTATTGATATTGCAAAACGAAATATTTTATTTGACAAGTATTGCGTTTTGCAATACTCTTTTCTTATTGCGGTAATCCGCAAAATTTATAAAGTACAAAAAAGAAGTGCCAGCAGAATGTTTAATAAAAAATATAAGCGACGGTTCGGCTAAACGTTCCCTCCATACATGAGGACATAAAAATGAGAGTAATAAGCCGTAAGGCTTTGAGGCAGTATTGGGAAAAGCACCCGGAATCTGAGCAAGCTTTTACTGATTTGTATGGAAAGTTAAAACGATGTGCCCCAACAAACATTGCCGAACTAAGGCAGACGTTTCCGAGTGCTGATCTTATAGGAGACTGCTTTGTATTTAATGTTGGCGGCAACAAGTATCGAGTCATTGCCCACCTTGATTTCGAGGTACAGGGCATTTGGATCAGGTTTGTGCTTAGTCATGCCGAATACAGTAAGGAAAAGTGGAAAGCTGATTGTTAAGTCTGCTCAAGGAGAATATATGACAACGAATTATGACCCGCGATTGTACGGAAACTTGCTGGTCGATTATCTACCAGGCGTCATACAAACCGAAGAGGAAAATGACAGGGCTATCGAATTTGCAGGCCGTTTGATGAAAAAAGGCGAAAGACGATCACCGGAGGAAACCAAATTACTCGATCTTTTGATAACGCTTATCGAAGCTTTCGAAGAAAAAGCTTACCCGATGGGCGAGACATCGAATCCGGCGGTTGCCGTTCGCGAACTGATGCGTGAGCACGAACTGAAACAGACCGATATGCTTGAGATATTTGGCTCACAAGGTGTTGTTTCCCAGGTCCTTAACGGCAAACGCGAGATCAGCAAGGCCCAGGCCCGAAAACTTTCGGAACGGTTTCGTTTACCGATAGATGTGTTTATTGGATTTTAAGGGACAATGGTTGAATATTCCGATCAATGTTTGGCAGGCAATAAGAGTGCAGGAGCGGAAATTAGCTATATCGCACCAATCTATTGCTACCGAAGTGACAACGCCCAACAAACATTCAACGGCAGAACCGAGCGGGTTCCGAATCTCAACTCCGCGATCGTCGATAAGATCGCTGCTGCCATCGGTCTGACGTTGGTGGCGGAGAAAGATCTTATCGCAGAGCAGAGCAGAGCAGAGCAGAGCAGAGGCATCATTAAAGTAGGCAAACTCGACAAAATCAAGCGCTTTGTGTAAGAATTCTTTATTGATTAAAACTTTATATAGATCATATATAAACAGGATAAGGAGACTTTTAATTTAGATGTCAGAAGAAGCAGTACAAGCCGCAGAGGCACCGGTAGAGACGGTTGCAGCGGCAGAAGAAAAAGTAGAGACGGTTGCGGCCGCACCCGAAACACCGGCAGAACCGGAAGATGTTTCGTATCAGGCGGTCGAAAAAGAAGGAACGGTGACGGCAATATGGGAAATGCAGGGCCAAAAGCATCTGCGTACCATCGATCCGCGTTCGATCGAGGGCAAGCAGATCCTCGCGCTGTTCGAAACCGCCGGTTAAGATCTTTTAACCACTAAATTACACGAAGGTTCACGAAATGTTATTCGTGGGTCTTCGTGTTTTTTCGTGGAATGAGAGCGTTGATATTGGGCGGTATCGATGCTAATGTCCGTCCGTTAAACTCGATTATTTCGGCGACGCCGAGTCCTGCGGATGTAATAAACAACGCATCGGCTGTTTCTAACTCCTCGACCCCAACATCGACTTCAACACAGTCCAAATTCTCTACTACAAATTCCCGCGTGGTTCCGGCAAGACAGCCTGTCGTTAGCGACGGCGTGTAAAGCTGTTCGTCCCTTAGCCAAAAAATATTTGCCATACAGGCAGATGTGATAATCCCACTTTCGTTTAGACGGACAGCTTCATCAAAACCTCTCTCTTTTGCATTTTCAAACGCCAAAATATTTTCGAGATAGTTACACGATTTAACTCCTGCCAGCGGCGAGCGTGAATTTACCGGATACGGCGAAACCGTCAGGCGAAAGTTTGGGGGATTTGGACGCAGAGCGGCGGTGATCATTGATAAGCTGGTTGTGCGGGTTGTATCGGCTGACCAGATGCTGCTCTGTGATTTATCATAGAACGTAAGCCTCGCACGTCCGTCGGTTACACCATTTTTTTTGATAATTTCATCGAGAGCCTCGCGTGATTTCTCTTCGGAATGGTCGGACAGATCAATGCGTGTCTTAGCCGCGTTGTCCGTCAGCCGTCGCCAATGCTTATCCCATAAAAAAGGCGCGCCGTCATAGATCGCAATGGTCGTGAAGATGCCTTTGCCGTAGAGTTTGGCATTTGTAGTGTGCATTTAGGCTTCGAGTCTGACCGCATCGCCGTCTTTGGCAGAGATCCTGCCTTTGCGGTCACGGCAAAATTCGGTGACGAGTTCGGTGAAAAGCTCGCTTCGCTCTTCTGGCGGGACATGACCGCAGTCTTTTAGCACGACAAAGCGCGAATTTAATATTTCTTCGTGTAGCTTAAAACCATGTCTGATCGGGATGACCGAGTCCTCTTCGCCCCAGATGATGAGCGTCTGCTGGTTGATGAGATGTGCGTCCTGCTCAATGCGGTTAGCGTGCCAGTTGCGCGAGGTCGCGAGTACGGAATGATGTCCGTCGGCGGCGGCGAGCGGGCGACGTATCGATTCGATGCGGTCATCGGTGACCATGTGACGGTTAACTTTGGCGAGCGTGCCGTGCATTCTAAATTTTAGGAAAGTTTTAGAATCGATCAGAAAAGGCGTTATAACTTCGCCGACACCTGGCAATGAGGCAAGCTTCAATATCGGGTGGTCTTTGGGTTCGTCGTTGCACACGGCATCGACGAGGACGAGTTTTTCGACCCGCTCCGAATAATCGAGCGTCAGCATCAGCGCCACCGCCCCGCCGTAAGAGCTACCGACGATGGTCGCACGCCCAATTCCCAAGCGGCTCATAAATCGTGAGATCATACGTGCCTGCGACTGTATCGAGTAATCAAACCAAGTAGGCTTTTCCGAGTAGCCAAACCCAAGCAGATCGACCGCGATCACTCGGAAACCAGCATCTGCAAGCATCGGAGCGACCGTTTTCCAAACGTAAACCGATGCTGTATAGCCGTGGATCAGGATGAGCGGCGGCTTGGTCGGTAGGCCAAATTCCTGATAGTGCACACGAGCACCATCGACGTTGATAAAGTGCGAGTGTTCGGAATGAGCGACCTTTTCGGCGACCGAATCAAAATCGACAGTATCGGCCCGCGTGAGTAGTTTGACCGCGACCGCCGCTCCGACCGCCCCGCCCAACGCTAGTGCTACGTTTCGTTTTTTCATATTCGTTTTCCTGCCGATATTTTATACCAAAACCACTTTTGGACGAATAGAACTTTCAGTTTCGTCGTAAAACCCGATGGCGAGCAAATTGTCACTCTCGTCGAGCATCCTGATGGGCTGGCCCGCAGCAAAGGTAATTTCCGTTAGCCGCGTCGACATGCCGGTCTTTGTCTTAGATGCACGGTCGTCCGTCAGTGTGATCGACGGCAGATGTTCGACTGCCTCTTTCATTGAGATCAGAGCGGTTGTCGGATCGTCTAATTCCCCAAAAACGTCGAGCGTGAGGCTTTGCGACAGATCAAACCGACCGGCTCGAGTTCGCCGCAATTCTGCAAGGTGAGCACCGACGCCGACCTTTCGCCCGATATCCTCGGCAAGCGTGCGGATATACGTCCCGGCAGAACAGGCGACTCTGAGTCCAATGTCCAAAGTCCCAAGTCCAAAGTCTTCAGTCGCAGTTTTATCAACTACTTCAATCTTGTGAATGGTAACTGGCACGGCTTTTCGTTCGATGGTTTCTCCTTTTCGAGCAAGCTCATACAGCTTTTGCCCGTCTATCTTTTTTGCCGAATACATCGGTGGTGTCTGCTCGATCTCGCCTCGAAAGCTATTTAAGGTAGTCTCGATAGAGGCCACATCGACACCTCCTTTTCTCCCTTTCGCCTCTTCTCCCCGTCTCTCCCCCGTCCTGTCTCCCGTGTCGGTCTCAAACCCAAAGCGAACATCCGCCTCATATTCCTTTTTGTCTTTATCTAAAAACTGTGCGAGCCGCGTCGCACGGCCCACGAGCACGACCACAACTCCGGTCGCAAAAGGGTCGAGTGTGCCGGTGTGGCCGACGCGTTTTGTTTTAAGGATGCGCCGGACGCGCGAGACTAAGTCGTGCGAAGTTATACCGTCGGGTTTGTCTATGATGAGAATGCCGTCCACGCGCTAATATTAGAATGCACAATGCATAATGCACAATGTGAAAAGAATTTTGTAATTTGCACTGAGAGATATGTGGGGAAGGCGATACAAGAAGATAGACGAATCCGACCGCGTCGTCAAAGACCCGGAACGCTCGCGTGAGAAAACCATGAAGCGTGCTGTCAATCTGCTCGCTGCAAAACCGCGTTCGGTGCGCGAGCTGCGTGAGCGGCTGCTCGAAAAAATGTGGACTAATGACGAGATCGTCGAAGCTGTCATCGACAAGCTAAAAGACTATAAATACCTCGACGACGAACAATACGCCCGCGACCTGGCTGTTTCAAAACTCCGTCAAAAACCGCAGGGCAAACGCCGTCTGCAGCAAACAATGTCGCAGAAAAAGCTCGATAAGGAGACGGTCGAGGCGGCAATTACCGAGGCGTTTGAAAAGCTTCCCGAAGACGAGCTGATCGATCAGGCCATCGCCAAACGCCTGCGTCTAAAAGGCAAACCTACAACTCGCGAAGAGACAAAAAAATTCTACGACCACCTGATGCGCCAAGGCTTTGGCTTCGACTTGATCCGCGAAAAAATGTCTGCCGTCGCCAGCCGTGAATTCGATGATAGCGGAGAATGATCCGTCCTTAAGTATTAAAAAGCGTCCCCAAAGAGAGGCTGCCGTCGCATATTATTAGCTCCGATTTTTGTTAGACCAATCATTCGTCGACTTTGGCAAAGGCAGCTTTTAGGTCATCGGCGATTTTTATTATTTCGTCGCGGAGTTCGGTATATCGATCACTGGATCTTGCGATCACTTTTGTGCCGACCATTAATTTTACCAGCTCACCGTCCGCAAAAAAGTATTTTTTAATCTCGACCTTTACGACCTTTACCGGTTTTGACAGGCCGATCTGCGTGTTGTAACGATTATTTCTGAACTCAATATAAAGCGGTTTGTCGTTTTCAAAATAAAGACTTGTGACGGCATTGAAGGTTTCGCCATAGATCCTGGCATAGATCTTTTTAAGATCGGCCTGATCGTGGTAATACGTCGCTTCGGCACCCTCGGTCGAAATGTCGGCCACATCCTTTTTTACTTTCTTATATTTCTTGACGTTCTTATTGATTGCCGCAACCTTGCCGGGGATCGAAGCGACGCTCTGTCCCGATGCAGCGATCGTGATAGCTAAGAACATAAACGAAGCGGCAACGAAGCGAATGGTTTTCATCATATTTTCCTTTCTGTTTGTTTTTGATCTAAATTACGAAAAGTTGAATCCGATTCTACCTCAAGTGCGAAAACTAATCCAAAGGGACAGAAAAGCCTTTTAGAAAAAGAAAGATAAGAGGAGATATTGAAATGAAATCATTATTAGGACTAGTTGTTTTGTCGTTAGGTATGGCTCTGGGCGCTTCGGCTCAGATGATGGATAACAAATCGGGTAACCCGATGGTTGGCGGAGCTGCGATGTATAAGACGAAGAATATCGTCGAAAACGCAGTGAATTCGAAAGATCATACCACGCTCGTCGCGGCTGTAGTTGCTGCAGGATTGGTTGACACGCTCAAGAGTGCAGGCCCGTTTACGGTGTTTGCTCCGGTTAACAGCGCTTTTGACAAGTTGCCTGCAGGCACCGTTGCTACACTGCTCAAGCCTGAAAACAAGGCTACTTTGGTTAAGATCCTGACCTATCACGTTGTAGCCGGAAAAATGGATTCGAAAGCAATTGCTAAGGCCATCAAGAAAGGTAAGGGCAAAGCAACATTCACGACCGTCGCGGGCGGTTTGTTGTACGCCTCGATGGAAGGCAAAAACCTTATCCTGACCGACGAAAAAGGCGGTCGGTCGATGGTTACTATCGCTAACGTCAAACAGTCAAACGGCGTTATCCACGTAGTTGATTCAGTTTTGCTGCCTAACTAGTAGTTAAGGTACAACACTTTCGCCCGCCGACCGTGGGCATATTCAAGGGTCTTAACCAAGATATTTCTGGAGGGGGATGTTTTAGTTCAGACAGGGAAAGTACCACGGTCAGCGGGCGAACTTGTTTCTAAAGGTTTCGGTAATCTGGGCACAGATACTATTATTTAAAATTATGAGATACAAATATATATATTCATCACTCGCAGTTATAGCCCTCGCATCGTCAGTAGTTTTTATGAATCTCATCGGCTGTGCGGCAGCAGCACCGGTCAATAATGTATCGGCGGAGGCTGCACCGACACCGCCAAAAAAACCAGTCCAATCTCAACGCAAACTCGAACTCACGGCCGGCGAGTTTGACGGTAAAGAGATCGTCAAAACCGATGAGGAGTGGAAAAATGAACTCACGCCCGCAGAATACAATATTATGCGTGAAGAGGGCACAGAAAAACCTTACTCAAACGCAATGGTAAAAAACCATAAGCACGGCATTTATTACTGCAATGCCTGTGGATTGGCCATCTTCAAATCAGAAGCAAAGTTTGAATCAGGCACGGGATGGCCGAGCTTTTTCCAGCCGATATTCAAAAAGAATGTCGTCGAAAAAGTGGATAAAAGCCTCGGCGAAGAGCGTACCGAGGTCGAATGTGCACGTTGCCACGCCCATCTGGGCCACGTCTTTGACGACGGCCCTAAGCCGACCGGTTTGCGATATTGTATGAATTCGCCAGCATTGAGATTTAAAGAATCGAAATAGCAAAAACCGAAAAGAAAATAGCCACGAATGCACGAATAGTTACTGATATTCGTGCATTCGTGGCTTTGTGCTAAAGTTTTCGTATGACCGGAAACGAGATCAGAGCTAAGTTTTTAGAATATTTTGAGCAGCACGATCATAAGATATTACATTCATCGCCGCTGTTGCCTGCCAATGACCCGACGCTGCTTTTCACAAATGCGGGTATGAACCAGTTCAAGGACGTGTTTCTGGGCGTTGAAAAACGCGACTACAAACGAGCCGCCACATCGCAAAAATGTATCCGGGCGGGCGGCAAGCATAATGACCTCGACGAGGTCGGCAAGACGGCTCGGCATCATACATTTTTTGAGATGCTCGGCAATTTTTCGTTTGGTGATTATTTCAAAAAAGAAGCGATCACCTACGCTTGGGATTTTTTGGTAAACGAGCTAAAGCTCGACGAGTCGCGGTTGTGGTTTTCGGTCTTTGAGGGCGATGGAGAAGTTGGACCCGACGACGAAGCACGAGCAATTTGGGAATCGGTCGGAGCCAAACCCGAACGTATTCTAGGCTATGGACGCAAAGATAATTTCTGGCAGATGGGCGACACCGGTCCATGCGGCCCCTGCTCGGAGATCCATTATTATATGGGCGACGCTCCTCAGGATCCGGAAAAAAACCATCCAATATGGGTCAACGGCGAGGGCGACACGACGATGGAGATATGGAATTTAGTCTTTATGCAATACAACCGGACGCTGGAAGATGACGGCACATTCAAACTTACGCCGTTGCCCGCTCCGTCGGTCGATACCGGCATGGGACTCGAACGCATTACCGCCGTTATGCAGCACGTCAAGACAAACTACGACACCGATCTGATCCACCCGATCGTCGAATTTGCTGCCGGACTCGCGGTACCAACTGCGGTAAAAAGTGGTTGAACTGAATGAATGACATCTCGCCAATTGAAACGAGTATTTTGCGTATGATCGTCGGCGGTATGTCTAACAAAGAGATCGCCTTTGCACTCGACATCACTGAAAACACTGTCAAGACGCACGTCAAAAATATTTTTGAAAAAATAGGCGTGTCCGACCGCACGTCGGCCTCAACATTGGCGATAAAACGCGGGCTTGTTAGAATCGATTTATGAAAGACGAAGTTATCAAATATGCCGAAGGTATGACCTCCGGCGAAAGCGAGGTTTTGCAGGAGCTGCGTGCCCATTGCTACGAACATTACGAAGACTCGGCAATGCTGTCAGGATTTTTTCAGGGACGCGTACTCTCGATGTTTTCGCACATGATTCGTCCAAAAGTGGTGCTTGAGATCGGGACGTATCTTGGCTATTCAGCATTGTGTTTTTCCGAGGGCTTGGCGGATGGCGGAAAAGTAATTACATTAGATATACAAAAAGACACCAATGCGGTCGCACGTTCGTTTGTCGCAAAAACTGAGTTCGCCGACAAGATCGAGTTTCACCTAGGCTACGGCACTGATATTATTCCAACTCTGCCTGAGACATTCGATCTCGTGTTTATAGATGCTGATAAACCCAACTACTCAACCTACTACAACTTAGTTTTCGACAAGGTCCGCCAGGGCGGTTTTATCATCGCCGATAATGTTCTATGGAGCGGCAAGGTCATCGAAGCCGATAAAGACGAGAACACGCAAGCTCTCCACGATTTCAATCAAATGGTCCTAGCCGACGACCGAGTCGAAAATGTGTTGCTGTCGATACGTGATGGACTAATGGTTGTCAGGAAGAAATAGACTAGCCCCAAAAAGCACAAAGTGCACAAAAGTTATAATTGTGACATTTAGGGTTTTTGTGGCTGTTTTCTATCACTCTAAAGTATTAGAATCTCCTAACCACAATTGATGATTACAACCCGCATGAACCCTTGTAGTATCTAATCAACAAGGAGTTTTGAGATGATAAAAGTCAGACTATCAAGAGAACGCGGAGCCGCTAACTACGGCTGGCTCGATACTAAATACACATTTTCATTTTCGGATTATTACGACCCGCAATTTATGGGTTTTCGCGACCTGCGGGTGATAAACGAAGACCATATCGAGGCATATCAGGGCTTTCCAAAACACGGTCATCGCGATATGGAGATCATTACTTATATAATCTCCGGCGAGCTGTCGCACCGCGACTCAATGGGAAACGGCGAGACGATCACACCCGGCGAGATCCAGCGAATGACCGCCGGAACAGGCGTGCTGCACAGCGAATTTAGCTCGCCAACAGACAAAACCCATCTGCTGCAAATATGGATAATGCCTGAGGCCAACAGGCTGACGCCAAGCTATGAGCAAAAGATGTTTACCGCCGAAGAAAAGCAGGGCAAATTGCGGCTCGTCGCTTCACGCGGCGGGGACGACGGTTCGATACATATCAATCAGGACGTGAAATTGTATGCGTCGATACTCAACGAGGGTGCGACAGTGACCGCGGTGCTGAACGAAGGCCGTCATGCATGGATCCAATTGATAAGTGGGTCTCTCGATGTAAACGGCACCACGCTCGACGCGGGCGACGGAGCCGCAATCAGCGAGGAAACCGCACTGAAGATCAAGGCGTATGAAAACAACAGCGAGTTCCTGTTGTTTGATCTGAAATAATATATTGATATTTAACGCAAATATGTTCAAGGTGTTAAATCTTGAACACCTTGAACACGCGCGTGGTATCCTGTTTTGGCATAAATGAATAAAAACGTAAAAGAACTATTTGATCTAACAGGTAAGACCGCGATCGTAACCGGCGGCTCCCGCGGTATTGGTAAAGAAATGGCTGAGGGCCTGGCCGAAGCCGGGGCAAATCTGATGCTTTGCGCGCGGCGTGCGGAGTGGCTAGAAGAGACCGTAAAAGAATTTGAGGGTAAAGGCTTTAATGTCGTGGGAACGGTATGCGATGTCGCTAAACCCGACGAAGTCCAAGCCGTCGTTGATCAAACAGTCGCAAAATTTGGCGCGGTCGATATCCTGATAAATAACGCCGGCACGTCGTGGGGAGCGATGCCTGAGGATATGCCGCTCGACCAGTGGCAAAAGGTTATCGACGTTAATCTGACAGGGTGTTTCCTGTTCGCTCAAGCCGTCGGTCGTGAAATGCTCAAGCAAAAGAGTGGTTCGATCATCAATATCGCATCCATTGCCGGTCTAACATCGTCGGCAAACGGACCCTTTTATGCAGGTTACGTTGCAAGCAAAGCCGGACTTATCGGGTTGACACGCGAGCTAGCCGCAAGCTGGGGGCGCAAAGGCATCAGAGTTAATGCTATTGCACCGGGATTTTTTCATTCGCGTCTGGCCGATGCGGTGATAGATATCTACGAGCGTTCGATACAGGAAAATAATGTTATTCCGCGAGTCGGTGACGAAGGCGAGCTAAAGGGTTTAGCAGTTTTTCTTGCATCCGATGCATCGAGTTACATCACCGGGCAAACGATCGCAGTTGACGGTGGTATGACAGTATAGTCAGAACCGCCTGCGTAAGCGGGCGGCCAGTTTCGTGGTTTATGGGCAAGTGGAATGACAATGATGAACCAATCGCTTATTTGATCACGTTTCGTACCTACGGAACGTGGTTGGCGGGTGACGAGCGAGGTTCAATCGACAAATATCACAACAAGTACGGTGGTCCACGCGCGGTCATGAGCGAAAGTCGTAAAGCTATTCACTCAGATCGACTCAAATGCCCGCCCTTCCTATTGAATGCGGCGAGCAGAAAACTTGTCAAAGAGGCCGTTGAAGAGGTTTGCAGGTTTCGGAATTGGCCTCTGGTTGCGATCAACATCAGGACAAACCACGCTCACGTCGTTACGTCGGGTCAGGGGTCTTCTGCCAAGATGCTGAATGACTTCAAAGCTTATTCGACAAGGAAGCTTCGGGAAAGTGGGGAATGGTCGTATGATCATAGCCCTTGGGTGGATAAGGGAAGCAGACGAAATCTTTGGACTGAATTACATGTTGAACGAGCACGCAATTATGTTGTTAATGGGCAGGGTGGTCCCTTACCGGAATTCGATTGATCGAACTGACCGCCCGCTCACGCAGGCGGTTCTGACTACTTCACAAACTGAAATTCACCAAAGGCTTTGGGGACATGAAAATCGGGCATCTTTGTTTTTGTCGGCTGCCACGAGAGATAGCCGCGGGTTGGGTCTTTTCCGACGCAGCGAAACAGATTTCCGAGCCAAATATCACCTGTTTTAGGAGTTTTGCCGAGAGCTGAAAATGGAATTTTGATCGCCATCACGATCTTTTCTTTCTCAATAAATGCGGCAGATGTCATTCCTGATTTGTAATCCCAATCGGTCTTGCGTTCCTTTGGCGTGACCTCGATTCCCAGGTCGATCCATTCACCGTTTGGTGCTATTTCAAACTCAAAATACTTATTTCTCTTGGCTTTATCAACGGCAATAAATATCTCACAAACATCACGAGCCCACAGCCCTTTTATCTTTTGCGTTAGATCTGGTTTCTCACTGACAATGAGCGGTTCGGCTTGAGCGGCCTCAAAACGTACATAGAGAGCTTTGTCAGACCACAATAACCTCGCGGCAAAATGCCGTCCGGCAGGAGCAGCGATGCCTGACCAGTATTTGCCGACAGAGACAACCTGAGCCTTGTCCCAAAGCTCAGAATTTAAAGCCTTAATGTCGAGATCGCTATCGATCTTGGTTATTTTTAGCCGTTTTGTGTTCATTGTCTGAGCGCACGTCACGGCAAATAGCGAAATTACAAAGATAAATGTCAGCGCCGTTTTAACAATTTTCATTGTATTACACGTTTCACTTTATTTGTGAGCCAGCGACATTCGGACACAACGGCGCGCCCCAATCCAACAAATAACATACGACCAGCCGCATTTCCGCTAAATGCCCCCGCTATCGCATTGAGTGTTTTGAATGATACACGTGGTTCATTAGAAATCGCAAATACTGGTTCCCAACGCTCAGGTCTCAGCTTTGCTTTGAACGCATCGAGGCCGTCGAAATTATAAAATCGCTGCCCGTGTTTTCGCAGCCAGACAAGCAATAAACGCAGCCATGCCGGATCGCCGGGAGACTCGACCTGCGACCGTGTTGATAGCGGTGACAATCCCAGTGTCGCATATTCAAAGCCGTCATTCGCTAAAGCCCGCATTGCAGTATCTATCATAAGCTCGACCGTGCCATTTGGTGCGAGAGGGCTATGCGGAAACTGCTCAAATAGCCATCCGTTTCTATTTGCTATTGGAGACAAAACTATGAAACCAACGACGCCACGGGGCGATTTGGCAA